>JBHHXF010000103.1:0-9613 GCA_046756905.1 Anaerolineae bacterium
CCACGGTTCTCGCCGGCCCGCAATCAAGAACCGCGGATTAACAGAAAAGCGCGGATCACCCCCTACCCCCATCCGTGTTTTTCTGCTCATCCGTGGCTCTCGCCGGCCGGCTCTGGGGCCCCGCGCTTGCTGACAGGCGTAGTCGGGAGTATACTTGCCAACTCCGTAGATCATCTCTGGCGTCACCAAATTGGAGTGAATCTGTGAACCTACGACAATGGGGCGACTTCTGGCTGCTCAGCCTCATCTGGGGCGCTTCCTTCATGCTCATCAAAATCGGCCTGCAAGGGATGGACACGCTTACCCTGGTGACATTTCGCATCGCGTTGGGTGCTCTGGCCCTGTGGGTGGTGGTGGGCTGGCGCCGGCTGCCGCTGCCAAGGACCGGCGTCACCCTCGGCGCTCTGTTATTGTTGGGGCTGTTCAACAATGCCATCCCCTTCACCCTCATCACCTGGGGTGAGACAACCATCGACAGCGGCCTGGCGGCCGTCCTGAACGGCACCGTGCCGCTATTCACCATCGTCATCGCTCATCTGTGGCTGCGTGACGAGCGCATCACCCTGCCGAAGGTCATCGGTCTGCTGGTGGGGTTCCTCGGCGTCGTCATCGTCATCCGTGAGGGTACAGGAGAGCTGAGCCTGGCAACACTGCGAAGCGGGACATTGGGCGGGCAACTGGCCGTCGTCCTGGCCTCGGCCAGTTACGCCACGGCGACCGTGTTTGCCCGCCGATACCTGCAAAACGTGCACGCTTTCGTGCTGGCTGCGGCCCAGTTGACCGCCGGCACTCTGTTCATATCGGCCGCCCTGTTCCTCTGGGGGTGGCCTCCCGCCCTGGACACCTCCGCAGTGATCCCCCTGTTGGCCGTCGTGACGCTGGGCGTGGTCAACACAGGCGTCGCCTACATGCTCTATTTCTCCCTTCTGAGTCGGGTAGGCGCCACTCGAACCACGCTGGTCACATACGTAATTCCAGCCGTCGGCCTCTTCCTGGGCTTCATCTTTCTGGATGAACCCTTGAGTCTGGCCGTCATCCTAGGATTCCTGCTGATCGTGGCCGGCGTGCTCCTGGTAAACAATCAGTTTGTCCAACGTCAATCGAACGCCGGTCCTGCACTGCTGCCCGCGATCGAGCCGGAATCGGCCGGCGACTGAACCTAAAATTCTAACACACCTCTACACTTCCTCTAGCGTTGTTCTAACATTTTCGCGTTACCATTTTGCGTGCAGAGACAACAAGTCATCGTGCGTTGAGACGCCATGCCCCCGCCTGGGGGATGAACAATGGATAGAGGAGGTAGATAAATGGCTATCAACTTCAAACCTCTCAACGATCGCGTGATCGTGGAACCCCTGGAACAAGAAGAGATGACCGCCGCCGGCATCTACGTCCCGGAAACGGCCAAGGAAAAGCCTCAGGAAGGGACCGTACTGGCCGTCGGGCCGGGTCGACTGCTGGACAGTGGAGACCGCGCCCAGATGGAAGTGCACGCGGGCGACCGCGTCCTCTTCGCCAAGTACGCCGGCACCGAGTTCAAGGTGAACGCCGACAAGCGGTATCTCATTCTGGGTGAGAAAGACATTCTGGCTATTGTGGAAGATTGATTCACTCTTGGGAGGTAGAAGATAATGCCTGCAAAGCAACTTGTATTCTCAGAAGAAGCTCGACGCCAACTCAAGACCGGTGTTGATATCCTGGCCAGTGCTGTAAAAACAACCTTGGGGCCAAAGGGACGCAATGTGGCCCTGGACAAGAAGTGGGGCGCCCCGACCATCACCCACGACGGCGTCACCGTGGCCAAGGAGGTCGAACTGGAAGAGCCGTATGAGAACATGGGCGCTCAACTGCTGAAGGAGGCCGCCACGCGGACGAACGACGTGGCCGGCGACGGGACCACTACCGCTACCGTTCTGGCCCAGACCATTGTGAACGAGGGCCTCAAAAACGTCGCCGCCGGCGCCAACCCCATGCTGGTGAAGCGCGGCATCGAGTGGGCGGGCGAGCAGGTCGTCGAGTACATCAAAGGCGAATCCAAAGAACTCAAGGACAAGGCAGACATCGCTCACGTGGCATCCATCTCGGCCAACGACCGTCAGATTGGGGAACTGATCGCCGACGTGATGGACAAGGTCGGCAAGGATGGCGTCATCACCGTCGAGGAATCCAAGACCGGCCTGGCCTTCGAGACCGAGTATGTCGAGGGTATGCAATTCGATCGCGGCTACATCAGCCCCTACTTCATCACTGACGCCGAGCGCATGGAGACCGTGCTGGAAGAGCCCTACATCCTCATCTACGACAAGAAGATCACCGCCGCCACCGACATCGTACCGGTGATGGAGAAGATGATTCAGGCCGGCGAGCGCAACCTGGTCGTCATCGCCGAAAACGTCGAAGGCGAGGCGCTGGCAACCCTGGTGCTGAACAAGCTGCGCGGCACGATGAACGCCCTGGCCGTCAAAGCGCCCGGCTTCGGAGATCGGCGCAAGGCCATGCTCCAGGACATTGCCGTGTTAACCAACGCGACGGTGATCTCTGAGGAAGTGGGGCGAAAGCTCGATACCGTCCAGCTCAGTGAGCTGGGTCGGGCCGACAAAGTGGTTGCCACCAAGGACGACACCACCGTGGTCGGCGGCCATGGCGACGAATCCGCCATCAAGGGTCGAATCCAGCAGATTCGCGTCCAGATCGATGAGACCACCAGCGACTACGACCGCGAGAAGTTGCAAGAGCGGCTGGCCAAACTGGCCGGCGGCGTAGCCGTGATCCGCGTCGGCGCTGCCACCGAGGTTGAACTCAAGGAGAAGAAACACCGGGTGGAAGACGCCCTGAGCGCAACCCAGGCAGCGGTTGACGAGGGCATCGTGGCCGGCGGTGGCGTAACCCTGATCAACGCCATTCACGCTCTGGACGATTTCCCCTTCCCCACCCAGAGCGATGAGGCAACTGGCGTGCGCATCGTTCGCCGCGCCCTGGAGGAACCTATGCGCCAGTTGGCCGAGAACGCCGGCCAGGATGGCGCAGTGGTCGTCCAGCAGGTTTTGCAGCAACAGAACGCGCAGAACGACACGGCTGTCGGCTACGACGTGTTGAAAGAAGCGTTCATCAACATGTTCCAGGCCGGCATCATCGACCCCGCCAAGGTGACGCGCAGCGCCGTGGAGAACGCTGCCAGCATCGCGGCCATGATCCTGACCACCGAGGCCCTGGTCACGGAGATCCCCGTCGAGGAGAAGCCGGCGGCTCCGCCCATGCCGGAGTACTAAGCCGGCCTGTCATCACGAACAGCACGCAACGGTCCCGCTAGCCATTAGCGGGACCGTTTCTTGTTATGCTTCGCTACTACTCAGCCGCTCCCGCCGGATCTCCATATCTGGCGAGAGCGGCTTCGGTAGACCAACTTGCTTCGTCAGAGCCGCACCGTGGTCTCGATACGCCTCCGGCTACTCGACCGACGGTGCTATCTTGAGCTAATCTGAGAAGATGCGATTGCCCTGCTACTTCAAATGACTTGCATTGCCGCCGGCAGAAAAATCAAGTATAATTGCATTGGACATGTATGAATGAAAATCTGTCGAAGGGTGGACTATGCGTAAGCTTGCTGCATATCGCGTTTTCAATCTACTCCTGATTGTTATTTCCCTCCTCTCTTTCCTCTTGCCGCCGGCTCGTGCCCAAGACCGCACGACAGTCGATGTATTGACTGTCGAGGGAGCTGTCACGCCTGTCGTCGCCAAGTACATTGAGCGCGGCATTCAGGAGGCTGAATTTAACGGGGCACAACTCCTGGTGATTCGTCTGGATACACCTGGGGGTTCCGTTACTGTTATGCAGGACATCGTCCAGGCAATGATTGCCGCCGACGTGCCTATCGCCGTCTATGTAGCACCCGATGGCGCTCAGGCAGCTTCCGCCGGCACCTTTCTTGTACTGGCTGGCCACATTGCGGCGATGGCCCCGAACACCTCAGTTGGGGCCGCTTCACCCGTCGGCGGACAGGGTGAGGATCTGGCAGAAACAGAGAAGGCGAAGGCAACAAACTCCCTGGTAGCTCAAATCAAGAGCCTGGCCGACCGGCGAGGTGAGCGAGCTGTCGTATGGGCCGAAAAGGCCGTTCGCTCGGCTGAGGCAGCCACAGCCCAAGAGGCATTGGAGTTCGGCGTCGTCGACATGATCACTCCCAGCGTGGACTCGCTTCTCATCGACATTGACGGTCAGGAAGTCAAGTTGCAGACGCGGACGGTGGCCCTAGAAACCATCGGCGCCAATGTTGTTGAACTGCCAATGACGCTGATCGAACAGTTTCTACACACCATCACCGACCCGAACGTCGCGTACATCTTGTTGATTCTGGGCATCAACGGCCTGCTCTTCGAACTAGCTAATCCTAGCGGGTTCCTGCCCGGCGTGATTGGCGCCATTTGCCTGGTGATGGGCTTCTACGCCTTGGGGGTCCTGGATGTGAACTATGCCGGCCTCGCCATGATCGTGTTGGCCTTTGTTCTGTTCGTCATCGACGTTAAAGCGCCCACACATGGTGTACTCACCACAGGCGGTATTGTCGCCTTCATCCTGGGTTCCCTGATCCTGTTCAACACTCCCTTGTACTCCGTATCGCGAGGACTGATTGCCAGTGTAGCACTCATCACCGCCGGTTTCTTCGCCTTTGCCATCGGGGCCGCCATGCGTGCCCAACGCCAGAAGCCGGCCACCGGATTGGAGGGGCTTGTGGGGGCCATGGCACAGGCGCGGAGTGACGTGGACCCGCAAGGGATCGTCTTTCTTCAAGGCGAACGCTGGAAAGCACGGACAGAGGGCGATCCCATACAGACGGGGGAGAGCGTTCGGGTTCTGGCAGTGGATGGCTTCGAGTTAATCGTGGAACGGTCAGAACCTCTCGAAGCTGAGAGCCTTCAGGAAGTTGGCGGCCAGGCTGCCCAAACAGCATGATTCGAGCGTTTCACCAGGGGCACGTCCTGAAACAACTTCCCTGCGCAGACCCAAAGGTTTCTGAACCTTTAGGGTTTGTCGGAAGAATGCTTTTCTGAACACCTGTGTTTGGAGTATCAAGTCCCATCTTGAGGAGGTAGGTAGATGCTTGGAGGACTGACGTTTATCGTTGTGGTGATTCTGGCGGTGTTGGTTCTCGCCAGCGCTGCCATAAAGATTGTACAGGAATATGAACGGGGCGTCATTTTCCGGCTGGGCCGGCTCATGGGCGCCAAAGGCCCCGGCTTGTTTTTCATCATCCCCATCGTCGACCGAATGATGAAAGTCGACCTGCGGGTCGTGACACTGGATGTACCAAGCCAGGAGGCAATCACCCGCGACAACGTCACTGTAAAAGTCAACGCCGTCGTGTATTTTCGGGTCATTGATCCGTCGGCTTCCATTGTGAATGTCGAGGACTATCGCCGCGCGACCTGGCAGTTGGCACAGACTAGCTTGCGCAACGTCATCGGACAGAGCGAGTTGGACGAGCTCCTGGCTCACCGCGAGGGCGTGAACACCAAGCTTCAGCAGATCATCGACGAGCAGACGGAGCCATGGGGCATCAAAGTGAGCATGGTGGAGGTCAAGGACGTCGAGCTGCCGCCGGCCATGCAGCGCGCAATGGCCCGCCAGGCCGAGGCAGAGCGTGAGAAGCGGGGCAAGATCATTCACGCCGAAGGTGAGTACCAGGCTGCTCAGAGGCTCTTGGACGCGGCTAGACTTCTTCAAGAGGCGCCGGCGGCGATTCAACTCCGCTATCTCCAGACGTTGACTGAGATCGGTGTCGAACAAAATACAACCGTGGTCTTCCCGCTGCCCATTGATGTAATCGCTGGCATGATGTCTGCTGTTTCCAGGGACGGTGCGTGAGAGTCCTCCTCGGAGTAATCGCACAGTCAGTATTGAGCAAGGGAGCCAGGGAGCAGGGGTGAGCTATTGCACTGAATCTTGCTCCTCCGACAATAGTTAGCTAGATGGCTGGGTGGTGCTGCGCGAGCAAACAAGCCATCCAGCCATCTAGCTAACCAGCATTCTCGTGCTTCAGGGTGCCCCACAGGGGCATGTTGAGTGCTCAGCAAAGGGGGGAAAGGCGATGAACGAGTGGTTGGAACGCCACCGTGGCTTTCTTATCGTTATCTTGTTGAACTTTATCGGGATGGCCGGCATCTTCTTCACAGTCCACCGGCCCACACAAGGTCTCGTGGAAATCCTGCCTCCGCCAACAACGACGCCGGCACCAACCTTCACGCCGGTGATCCTGACGGTACACGTTAGCGGCGCCGTTGTAAAATCGGACGTCTACACTCTGCCGGCGGGCAGCCGTGTCAAGCAGGCCATTGAGGCCGCCGGCGGCTTCACGGAGGATGCGGTCGAAGCCGGCGTCAACCTGGCGCAGGCGCTGGTAGATGGTCAACAAATCTACGTCCCTGCCCAGGACGAGACGGCAGCGGCAGCGGCCGCTATCGTAGGCTCGCTCGCCAGCTCTTCCTCTGATGCTGGCCTGGTCGGACCGGTCAACATCAATCTAGCGTCGGAGGAACAATTGTCAACTCTGCCAGGGATTGGGCCAGCCATCGCCGGCCGCATCATCGAGTACCGCGAAAGCCATGGCGGCTTCCGCGTAATTGAAGACATCAAGCAAGTCAAAGGCATCGGAGATGCGACCTTCGAAAAGCTCAAAGACCTGATCACAGTAAATTAGTCTCAACTACATAACCGTTCAGGCAATTTCAAGAACATGCGCATAAGGAGACCGGCACTTGCGAAATCTGGCCAAAAATGAGCGCAGTCACGTCAGCAGAGACAGTTGTCGAATGAAATCTGGTTAGAAGTGCCGGTCTCCTGAACGCTTACCCAACAAGTTCTCTTCTCAGGAGGTTAACGTGGCAACCAAGCTTTCTCCCGCCGAACTACGCCGAACCATGGACCCGGCCAGTTTTCCCTTCGCGACCACGGAAGAGCTGCCCAAACTCGAAGGGATCATCGGTCAGCCGCGAGCGGTGGAGGCGTTGCAGTTCGGCCTGGACATTCAGGACCCTACCTTCAACATCTACGTGGCCGGCCCACCGGGCACGGGGCGCACCACTGCCGTCCAGTCATTTTTGGAAGACCTGGCGCGCCAGAAGGAAACGCCGGATGATTGGTGCTACGTCAACAACTTCGCCGACTCATATCGCCCGCGAGCCTGTCGGCTGCCGGCCGGCAAGGGCGGCGAATTGGCGGGCGACATGAAAGCGCTGATCGAAAAAGCGCGTCAGGAAGTCCCCAGAGCCTTTGAAAGCGATGAGTACACCAGTCGGGTCGAGGTCATCGGCGAGACACTAAGCAGTCAGCGCGAGGCCCTGCTAACAAAACTGGGCCAGGAAGCACAGCAGGCCGGCTTTGCGCTCCAGTCCAGTTCGATGGGACTAATGATCCTGCCCATCGTCGGCGGCCAACCCCTATCCGACCAGGCTTTTGTCGCCCTGCCGGAAGCGGCCCGCGAGGACATTATTCGTCGCCGCGTGGCGTTGGAGGAAAAGGTCAAGAACACGATGAAGGAGGTTCGCCGGCTGGAACGGGAGGCCCAGGAACAGGGCCAGAAGTTGGATTCCGAAGTGGCGCTATTCGTTGTTGGCGGTCTTCTGGAAGATCTTCTGGAGAAGTACCAGGGCTTCCCAGAAGTGGAAACCTACTTGAAGGACGTGCAGGAAGACATCACGCGCAACGTGGGTCAGTTTCGATCCCCTCCGGAGGCACAGCAGCCGGGGCCAGTGCCAGTTCCCTGGGCGCAAGAGCTTCCCTTTCGCAAATACCAGGTCAACGTCGTGGTGGATAACAGCGACCGGCAGGGGGCGCCGGTGATTACCGAGCTGAACCCGACGTACAACAACCTCTTCGGGCGCATGGAGAAGGAAACCCAATTCGGCGTCTTGCACACCGACTTCACGCTCATCAAGGCCGGCTCGCTTCACCAGGCCAACGGCGGCTACCTGGTGTTGCCCGTCGAGGAGGTGCTGCGCAACCCCTTCGCCTGGGACGGGCTTAAACGCGCCTTGCGCCACCAGGAGATCGCTATGGAGGAGATGGGGGAACGCCTGGGCTTTGTGGCCACCAAGAGCCTGCGCCCGGAGCCCATCCCGCTGGAGTCGAAGGTTGTCCTCATCGGAACATCGTTGCTCTATCACTTGCTGTACGGCACCGATGAGGACTTCAATGAGCTGTTCAAGGTCAAGGCCCATTTCGATACGCGCATGGACCGCACCGATGAGAACTTGCAGGACTACGTCGCCTTTATATGCACGCTGTGTGAGAAGGAGAACCTCCGCCATCTCGACCGCGATGCTGTGGCAAAACTGGTCGAACACGGCTCCCGCCAGGCTGAAGACCAGGCAAAGCTATCCACCCACTTCGCCGAGCTGGCTGACGTAATCCGCGAGGCAAACTATCGCGCCGGCCAGGCGGACTCTCCTCACATCACCCGTGGTCATGTTCAGCAGGCCATCAGAGCGCGAATCTACCGCTCCAATCTCTTCGAAGAGCGCATCCGAGAGATGATCACCCGTGGCACTCTGCTCATTGACACGCTGGGGACCGTGGTGGGGCAGGTAAACGGCCTATCGGTAGTCGACCTGGGAGATTACTCTTTTGGCCGGCCCAGCCGCATTACGGCCAGCGTCTCACTGGGGCGGGCCGGCGTGGTGGACATCGAGCGCGAGGTGAAGCTGGGGGGACCGATTCACAGCAAGGGCGTCATGATCCTAGACGGCTATCTGTCCCAGCGCTATGCCCAAGATAAACCTCTGAGCCTCTCGGCGCGGCTAGTTTTCGAGCAGAGTTACGAGGGCGTGGAGGGGGATTCGGCTTCTAGCACTGAGCTGTACGCGCTCCTGTCGGCTCTGTCCGAGCTGCCGATCCGTCAAGAGATCGCCGTGACCGGCTCGGTGAACCAGCACGGCGAAGTCCAGGCCATCGGTGGGGTAAACCAGAAGATCGAGGGCTTCTTCGACGTGTGTCGAGTGAAGGGCCTCACCGGAGAGCAGGGCGTGATGATTCCGGCCGCCAACGTGCAGCACCTGATGCTGCGCGAAGACGTGGTCGAGGCGGTGGAGCAGGGACAGTTCCATGTCTGGTCGGTGAGCACGGTGGACGAGGGTGTCGAGATCCTCACCGGCTGGGACGCCGGTGAGCGTGGTCCCGACGGCCAGTTCCCCGAGGGTACAGTGAATGCTCTGGTGGACCAGCGATTGCGCGAGATGGCCCTGGCGCTCCAAGAGTTTGGGGAAGCCGGGCATACCGAAAAGGTGGGCGCGGTGGGAGGGAAAGCCGTGTCTGCGCAATCTCGTTCACGATTACTTGACAAACAGCAGTCGAGGTGATATATTTATCCTAATGGGTTTCTTATGCAACCGGGCCGAAGCCTGATGTCCCCTTCCACCTACCTGCATATCCCCACAGCGTGATACGCTCGCAGAGCGGTGGGGAAGCGCTCGTTTCTCCCACCGTTTAGCGGTGTGACCACTCACCCCGATCCGTCGGAGTGAAGCTCCGGCGGCCCACCTTGTGGTTTGCAGCCTGAGTGCCCGGCAGAGAGATAGGGGGTGGGAGTTTCAGTAGATCCATTTTCGAGGAGTAAGGC
>JBHHXF010000104.1:0-9513 GCA_046756905.1 Anaerolineae bacterium
CCTTCTGTGAATGCAGCCGCCGCAGCCGCCATCGCCTTCTGCACCGCCGGCGTGCCGAACGCCTCCGCCAATTCCTCACTGACCCATGGCCACTGACCGGTGATCGTGGCACGAAATTCCTTGATGCGACTCAGGCTCGGCTTCTCCTTCGCCAGTTCCAGGTACAGGTTTTGCAACTGGGCGATGATCTGATCCCGTTCTTTCTGATCCAGGGTCAACTGCCCCTGCACCAACAACTGCATAGCGGTGAACACCTGGTTCAGGTTCTCCGGGCCGGCGGGGGCCGGCTGCTCTCCCTGCGGCGGCTGGGCCATGGCGCGTCCCATCATCTGGGCCATGATCGCTCCCAGACCAACGCCGGCGCCGAGCCCCAGGCCAGTCTGCGCGGCTCCCTCACCACCGGCGGTGGCCGCCTCGCTGAGAGCGCGAGCTGTCTTGAACTGTACGTAAGACTGCATGTCGCCGACGGCTCCCATCGCTGCCCGTTCATCGATGGCTTTCTGCGTCTCCTCGGTGGTGTTGACGCTTTGCACGTAGAACGCCTTGAGATCAAGCCCCAGCGCTTTGAAATCGTCGCTGGCGCGGGCCCGCGCGCCGGCTCCCAACTCGTCGTACATGCGCGGCAGGTCAAAGAGGGAGACGCCGGCCTCGCCCAGAAAGTCCGTGAAGCGGCTGACGATAATGCCCCGCAGAAAGTCCCGAATGTCCGATGTCTCATACAGGCCGCGAGCACCGACGATCTTGTTCACGAACAACTGCGGGTCAGTCACCTGCATCGCGTAATTGCCAAAGGCGCGCAGACGAACCATGCCCAGGTCCTTGTCCCGCAGAGCAATGGGTTCCGGGGTTCCCCACTTCATCTCGGTGAACGTGCGCGAGTTGGTGAAATACACCTCAGCGCGAAACGGCGATTTTCCGCCGAACGGGATGCTGATGAGTTCGGTCAGGAATGGGATATTCGCTGTGGTGAGTGTGTAGCGCCCTGGACCGAAGGTGTCCAGCGCCTTGCCGTCGCGGAAGAAGACCGCCGCCTGGTGCTCGCGCACGACCAGTTGCGACCCGATTCGGAACTCGCCCGAGCCCCGGGCCGGCACGCGCTGCACGATGTCCCTAGCTCCTGCATCGGCCCATTCGATAACGTCAAGTATTGCCATGTCAACCTCCAAAGGCCAGTAAACAGTGATCAGTGATCAGTAAACAGTGATCAGATTGTGGCCACTGATCACTGTTTACTGTTTACTGTTTACTGATCACTGTTTACTGATCATCCGTGCCCAGCACCTGGGCCTTGAGCGCGGCGAGTTCTTGCTGGAGCTCGTCATCAGTTTCCAAAGCAGCGAACTGGTCTTCGACCGACTCTTCGGCCAACTCGGTGGTAGCTTCCGCGCGGGCTTCCTCTTCCAGAATGCGGCGCTCCATGCGGTCCAGCTCAGCGCCGTAGTCGATGGAGTCCAGCCGCTCGGCCGTCCGCACCACTTGAGCCTGAGCCGCAGCGCGCTTCTGGCGTGCGATGAGCACGTTCTTCTTGCGCTTGGCCTCGTCGTACTTGGACTCCAACTCGTCGAGTTCCTGCTTCAGCTTCTCGACGCCGGCCTTCTGCGCCTCCCACTGCTGCCCATAGACGTCGGCGTGGGCCTGGTAGTCTTTCTTGCGTTTGAGGGCCTCCAGCGCCAGCTCATCTCGGCCGTTCTTCACGGCCAGCTCAGCCTTGCGACCCCACTCGTCAGCCAACTCCTGGCTACGTTCCATGTCGCGCTTGATCACTTTCTCCTGCGCAATCATGTCCGCAACCTGCCCTTTAGCATCGCGAATGGCGACTTCCATGTCCCGGATGATCTGATCCAACATCTTCTCCGGGTCCTCGGCGCGGTCCAGGATGTCATTGATGTTTGCGCGCAGGATGTTGTTCATGCGTTCGAAGATTCCCATTGTGTTCTCCTTTCAGTTGGATGTCCAAGCCCAAGTCTCTTTCGTATTGCGTATTGCGTACTGCGTACTGCGTATTCCGAGGAGCGGCATCGCTCAGATATGCAATACGCAATACGCAGTACGCAATAGCCTCTCATCTCCGGGGCCAAACTCTGACCTGCTCCACATCCACGGGCTTTCCGCGATGCACGCGGATGTCATCACCCCATTTCTCGATCCACAGTTGATCTCCCGCATCCGAGGTGTAGAGCCAGTAGTCAGCAATACCTTCGCGCCGGCCACCCGGTCCCACAATGTACGCCTTGGCCGATCCCCCGCCCGTCGGCCGAAACGACTCGCCGGCCATCTCCAGCGTCTCAGCCGGCGGTGTGGCAACGCCTTCGTCGACGACGTCAAACAGCGCCACCTCATCGCTGGCCGGCCCGACACGCAGCCAGCGATCCGTGTCTGTATCTTCGAGCCGGTAGGCGTACGACATCGCGCCCTGCTCATCGTACGCGACTTTAACGACGACCAGGTAGTCGATGCCCTCATACGACAGCGCATCATCAACTTTCAACTCGGTCAAGGCCTGATAGGCCGGGCTGGGTTTGGCAGTGACTTCAAGCGCCTCCCTTAGCTCATTCGGCGGCGTCTTTTTCCCTTCGGCCAACAGGTTTCGTCGCTGATCAAACCGGCGATTCAGGTCGTCGATCGCGCCGGCCAGCTCATCGACGGCCGCCTCCACCCCCTCGCGAGCATCTACTGCCTCGGCAACCCCGTCGACGTCCGCTGTTACGCGCTCGACGCCGGCGGTCAGCAGATGATCGAAGGTGAAGAGCTGCTCCAGCTCGGCCTCGCGGACCGTGGCGGTGTCGAACCAGCCGGCGTAGCCGTAGCTGGCCGTGCGCAGCCGATCGATGAAACGCTGCAACTTTAGGCCGGCGCGCTCCATGTCGTCCAACGCGTTGAGCAGCGCCCTGCTCGTCGCCTGCCGCTGCACATCGGTTAGCCGGTCCAGTTGGGCGCTGTACTGCCGGGCCAACTCCGCGCGCAGTTCCCGATCAGCTTCGCGCCGGCGTTCCCGGTCTCGATACCCACGATAGCCCGGAATCGAAGCGGCGATCCTCTTTCTCTGCTCCTCCAATCGGAGCTCCAGGTTTTCCACATCCTCCTCCTTAAAACCGGTACTCGACACGGCCATTCAAAGCATTTACAACCGGTTCATGAAACGTCTTATCTTCAAGCCCAACCTGACGTAAGGATGATTCTCCACAGCGGAAAGCCGCTCGCGGCAAAGCCGGAGTTCATTCTCCAGGAATGGCAACCTGGCCACGTCCATCATACCCAGGCCAGGGAGATTCTTAGCGTGTTCCGGGTGGGTAATTGTCACCCATGTCAATGTGTTCAGACGAGGCCACTCCATGCGTGAGCAGGTCAACCCCTGTTCCTCTGCTAGACGCGATAGATAATCGAATGTATAGGTCACCAGGCCAGGGTAAATCCATTCACTACCTTTATAGTTATGTTCGCCTTCAGCGAAATTGGCTACGAAAACGGCCGTCGTATTCATCACCTCTTTCGCTTCGGACAAACATCTACTTATCTGCGATTCGGCCGCGTGAGAGAAGATCGATTGTGCCAGGATAAAGTCGAACTGCTGATTGAAGGTCGTCAAGGTGAAATTGCTGTCATTGCTGAAAGTGGGCTGTTTGATCCGCGCCAGATCTTCACCCACGTGGTTTTTGATTCCTTCTTCGATTACCCACTGCTCGGGCTCAATTCCGAAATAGCGCCCCTGGAGGAGGTATGGGATAAAAAGCCGGCCTGCTCTCAGCGAGCCACAGCCAATATCCAAGAGGTAATGGTGCTCCCGCAGGCCTAGAAAAGTCAGCAAATTAAACTGTGTAGCACTAAGGATGTCGTAGACGTCGGGGGAACCAACCCATGCTCGGTAGTGGCGAGCACCGATAGGAAGGTCCGTGCCGAGACTGTCTCCTTGAGTTGCGAGTGTCAAGCAAACGCCTCCTTGTTCTCAAGGCAACTACGAACCCTTGCGAAGGCTTCGTCGTGAGCTCAGCCGAACGGTTCGCGAGCAGATTCTGGGCCGGAGGTGTCTTCGCAAGCAGAGAATCGCTCTACTGGCAAGGCTATTCGTAACCTTCGCAAGGGTAGCTGAGTAGCTACTCCTCAAGACAGGAATATCTCTGTCCCGCAATACGGGCACTCGAACACACCTTTGCCGGCCAACTCCAGTTCGCCGCCGCAATTTGGGCACTTCTGGCGCATTTCCGACGCTTCCTTGGCGTATAGGACTCCGTCGGTCCAGTTGATGTAGCCAGTGAACAGCCCCTTGCCGACCAGGTCGTGGATGTACTCCTTGATCTTGTCGCGGGTCAGGTCCATTTCGAGAGCCGCGTCACTGATCCGGATTTGTCCTCGGGTGAGTACCATGTTGAGGATTTTGCGTTCTTTCGCAACTTCTGCGAACTGACGCGCTTCCTCAGTGCCTCGGAAGAAGATGAAGGCGCCTCCGCCCAGGAGCGGTGCGACGACGATGAGTACCAGCACCACTCCCAGGGCAGCCCCTGAGACCCGCAATGTCCCTTCTGACAAGTTGGCGACCAGCCAGACACCGATGACCAGCATCAGGGCAATTGCAGCCACAACCATCAATCCGCCAATGATGCGTCCTTGTCCTACCATGGATTTGCCTCGTCTGTCCTACCCAAAACCACTGCTACCGCCGCCAGAGCCGCCACCACCACCGCTGAAGCCTCCACCGCCGCCGCTCCAGCCGCCACCACCACCGCCGCTACTGCGCGGGGCGCTGCCGAGGATGCTGCCGGCAACGTTCAGCATGGAGGCCAACCCATCACTCATGCTTTGCAGGCCGCGCCCCATCGAGTCACTGGTGCGCTGCAAGTCTGGCATTCCACCACCCGTGCGACCCGCCTCACGGGCCGGCCCTGCCCCTCTGCGCCGGCCACCGCTACCGACGATGACCGGACGACCACCGCGACGGTAGGCGCGCCGCCCGTAGCCACGGGGCCAGGGCTCATCCCAGAAGGGGCCGGCTGGCTGGTACCAGGGTGGGGCCGGCGCGTCCACCCGCGCAAACTTCTGCACCCAACTGTTTTCAAGCCCAAACGCAATGGCATAGGGCAGGTACTTGTCGAAGATGTCCTTCGCCTGTTCCAGGTCGGAATAGTCTTCGATGTTGTCCAGGTAATGTTTGAAAGCCCGCCACTGGGCTGCCGCCTCCGACCCTTGGGTCGTCTTTCGCGGCATGACCTTCGCAAAGATGAGCATCCCAATGGACACGATGCCCATTCCAGCGGGAATGCACACCGCAGCAGCGGCAAAAGGAGCCAGCGCGACCAGCGTGATGAAGCCAACAATGACAGAGACGACAATCCCCAGGACACCCAGTACAGCGTAGATGCGACGCGTCGACTCCGGGCTCCGCTGGAAGAAGCCGGCGCGCACGACCTCTTCGTACAACTCATCCCTCAAGTCAGGAACAGTCTTGTAGAATTTCTCCTTCAACGATGATAGTTTCCGGCTCGACCGGCCTCCGAACAATTCGTGCAGGAGCGTCTTCTCGTAAGAGCTCAATGTCTCCTCGTGATCTTGCTTCTCAAACACAAAGTCACGTCGTGCGCCGATGCCCAGGAACCCCTGTTCCTTAACCTCCTGCATTGATATTACACCTCGCCGCGCCAGATCGACAATGGTGGCGATGATGTCTTGCATGTCGGCCGTTTCGTCCAAGAGCGTCCCGACCACGCCGGGCGGAAGGTCGCCGGGCGGCTGCGGGAGATACTCCGCTACCATCGGCACCGGCGCATCGCGCCCGCGGGTGTACCAGAGCACGAAGAGACCAACCGTGCCAGCTACGGCTATGAGCAAGCCGATGAAGCCGGCCAGCAAATTGACGACTTGCCCGTACGTGTCTGTTTCAACTGCGCCCGGCGACCCTTGCTCAGCCGCGCGGGCATCGAATTCCTGTTGCCAGGCCGGCGGTGCGGCTTCCACCACCCCGTGCGGGAACTGCACCCGGACATCGAAACTCTGGCCGGAGTTGATGCCCCGGTCGGCGATGAACACAATTGTCCGTGAATCGACGACATTGCCCTGGCCCGGAGCACCATACGTCTCCCACTTGTCGATCGTATCGACACCTTGCGGCAGATGCACCGTCACCCGCGCTGTCAGCACGGGATAGCCGCGATCACCCTCCACAGCCGTCCACCAGACCTGGTCGCCGGCTTCGTAGATGCGGACAGCACCCTTCGCCGTATACTTGAGGGTGTAGGTGTGGGTCGAGTCGGAGGTTTCTGGGAAGTACCAGCGCAGGCTGAACTCGCTGCCATCAATCGAAGTCTGGTAGGTGTAGGGGGCTTCGCTGCCACTCTGCTGATACCTACGCTCGCCTTCGTAAAATTCAACGTTCGTGATGCCTTCCAGCCGGCTGAGGGGGATCGTCCTGAACCCGAAGCGAAAGGGACCGCCCTGAAAAGCAATCGTTCGGTTCTCGATGACGTCGATATCGCCGTTCTTCTGAACGGTCAGATCAATGTCGAACCGCTCCCCAACGACGGATCGATCCTGGGCATAGGCCAGGCCGGCCAGAGCGCCTAGCATCACCCCTAGGCAGAACAAAACGAGGACACGCCGGCGTATCACAGTTCTCCTTCCCTCACTTTTGGCACATTGTGCTCGTAGTAAGGCACGCAGCGGAGCGGAGTGCCATCAGCGTAGCAGAGTGGTGTCAACTTCGACGCCACTACGCTCCGCTACGTGGCTTACTACGAACACCTTGGATGGTCACGGCTATTATACGTTGAACATCAGCCAAATGCAAGCTCGTTAGCCGGCCAGGTGTCGCACATTGAGGGCCATCGTACGTCTACAGCGCTATACGCGCCGAGGGGCTGAGGGTTTCAGGTTGTCGGGGGAAATGCACAAGACCTCTGTCGAGCGCCCTTCTCGGCAGAGGTCTTGTGGTGCAAGGAGGAGGTTATTCTATTATATACACTGCTTAGTGTATGATAGAATTATACCACTCTTCGTGCACCATGGCTGTAATCCGCCCTACCGTTGAGGGCTATCCGTTGGGTTATGCCGCTTCTTCGAGGGTCTCGCGCGCACGGTGGGTGTAAAAGCAAAGCGTTGTGTTCCCGTACGTCCGTCTGTCAGCCAGTGTCAGGTTCTGCAACACGAGGTCTTGGAACTCTTTTGGGTCGATCTGGGCGATCACCTCTCCCCCCACGGCCAACAGGGAGGGCCGGCCATCCAGCGCGCGCAGCGTGTCGGCCCACAGGCCTCGGTACTGCGGTGGCGCCAGGAAGATCAGGTGGTACTCAGTGTCGGCATCAGCAATAAAGTCGAACACGTCGCGCCGGATCACTGTTGCCCGGTCGGCCAATCCTGTCTCAGCGAGATTGCGTCTGATCGTGGCGATAGCTTTGCCGGCCTTTTCCACAAAGTCAGCGTGGGCAGCCCCCCGGCTCAAGGCTTCGATTCCTACGCTGCCCGTGCCGGCGTAGAGGTCGAGAAACCGCGCATCAACCACCTCCAAACCGAGGATGTTGAACAGCGATTCCTTCACCCGGTCCAGGATCGGCCGTGTGACGGAGCCTGGCACTGAGTGAAGCCGGCGTCCTTTGGCTTCGCCGGCGATCACGCGCATGATGTGTTCACCCTTTCACAGTTACTACTCAGCCACCCTTGCGAAGGTTGCGAATAACCCTGCCAGTGGAGCCATTCTCGGTTTGCAAAAATGCTACCCACCCAGAATCTGCTCGTGAACCTTCGCAAGGGTTCCCATGCCTGAGTAGTAACCTCTCACAAAGAAAATCCCAGCCACCCGGCAGTGTCAGGTGGCTGGGATTCTGGTTTTGCAGATCGGGCGGCTTAGTCGATGTTGAAGCCTTCGTAGTTCTTGATGTCGAAGCTACCATCCAGGGCAGATTCCTGGGCAATAGCCACGATATTCTCGCTGGTGCTCTCGCAGATCACCGCGCTGAAGGACTTCTCAAGTTGAGCCGCGTCCGTGCCGTACTGAGCCGTGTTGGTCCACACACGATACAGGGCAATCGAACCGCCGGCTGGAATGGACTGAGGCGTCAGAGCCACTGAGCCAGGATTCGTTCCCTGGGAGTCAACCACGTTGTATGTACATGTAACGCTTGTGTCGCCGTCACCAACGTTCTGAATGGCCACACCGGTGGTACGGCCAACCCAGTCCTCCTTGACCAACGGCGCTGCGACCTTCAAGGTCGCATTGCTGGTCGCGAAAGCACTGTAGACCGTCTTCTTGTTCGCACCCGCCTCGTTCACCGTGGCAACGATGGAGCCGGTGCCTGTGATCGTCGCGGAGCCGAAGCAACTGGTGGGGAAACCACCCATGTTGCCCAGTGACGGGAAGTAGACGTACGACTTGCCAGGATCAAGCGTCACCTCGGTGCCAGGGTAGGTCTGGCCAGCGCAAGCAGCCGGCGGAGCACCCTTGAACGTGACGTTTACCGTGACCGCCGAGTCAGAAGCGTTCTGAACGGTCAGGCCAGTGGTGCGCCCCACCCAGTCGTTCTTGATCACGGGGGCAGCCAGGGTCGTGCCGGCATCATTCGGGCTGAAGCCCTTGGTGGACAGCACGAAGGGGGCTGGGTCCGCGACGGTCGGATGCTCGGTGAAGATACCTACTATGTCACCCGTCTCGGACGAAGCAACGGCACCACCGAGGCACGGTGTAGCCGTAGCGTCACTGCCGCAGGTCGGCGACCCCAGCTTGTCTGACGGTGTGAACACCTTCATCTCGTCACCGTCCAGGTCGTAGGGACCGTCAACCACTTCGGTGCCATCATTCATGCGATAGGTCACGCTCACGCGAGCGGCCGATCCGGCGGCCTGGATGTACAGCGTCGTGCTCTGGCTGGCCCAGTCGAGTTTCACCAGCGGGAAGCTTACCTTGGAACCAGCATCATCACCGCTGACACCCTGGTAGGCAGCGCCGGCCAATCCGCCGGCAACACCCAGGTCAAACACGGGGTTATTCTGAACGAAACCGATGGCCACGATGGGTTGATCGGCGCTCAGCACTGCGGAGCCGATGAATCCGGCTTCCAGCTCCGGTGACAGCTCGTTCAAATTGCCAGGGATGAAGGTGACACCTGCACCAGGGTCTACTTGCTTAGATGCAGTTGATCGACCGAAGGTGGTACCCTCCGCCCCAATCGCTTCAACCTGGAGGGTCGCTGTCTGAGATCCAACGTTTTGAACCTGCCATGATACCCACCAGCCGCCGCCCGGCAGGCTGGTCAGATCAATTGGCCCGTCACCCTGGGCCAATACGGCCCCAAAGAGTCCCAGCACCACCAGCAAGGCCAGGGTGGCCGCAATGGTCAGTCTTCGTTTCATATGGTCTTTCCTCCCTTTTCTGTCTCGGACAATGATCGACTGTCCGCTCTCACTGCCGAATTGATACACAACATGATGCTCAACTGTCTCGACTGCTATTATATCATCTGCGATACTACATGTCCATACTACTTCTGTACTACGCCGGTCATTTTCCCGCTATCTTTTCGCAGTATCTCAACG
>JBHHXF010000105.1:0-9490 GCA_046756905.1 Anaerolineae bacterium
CCAGTGATCGGTAATCAGTATCCAGATTTGTCCGCTGCATCCGATGTACTGATCACTGACCACTGATTACCGATTACTGGTAATCGGGGGCCTGAGTTTCATGAACCA
This sequence comes from Anaerolineae bacterium, assembly GCA_046756905.1. GTDB lineage: Bacteria > Chloroflexota > Anaerolineae > Epilineales > JAANWY01 > JBHHTZ01. The sequence goes on from JBHHXF010000105.1 coordinate 109, forward strand.
GGAGTCAGAAGTGGAACCACGACGCATCTTGATCACGGGCGGCGCCGGCTTTGTTGGCTGCAACCTGGCAGATCATTTCATTGAGACGGGTCATGAAGTAACCATCTTCGACAACTTCTATCGCAAGGGGGTTCGGCAAAATGTTGCGTGGTTGCGGGAGCGCCACGGCCATGGTTTCCGGGTCGTCGAGGGCGATATTCGGAACTACGATGCTATCCGTCGGGCAACCGCAGAGATGGAGGTCGTGTATCACGTGGCCGGCCAGACTGCCGTCACCACATCGGTCCTGGACCCTCGGGAAGACTTTGAGATTAACGCCTGGGGCAGTTTCAACGTTTTGGAAGCTGCTCGCGAGGCAGGTGATAACCCGGTAGTTATTTACACCTCCACCAACAAGGTCTACGGCGGGATGGAAGATGTCCAGGTCGAGGGACGAGAGTCGCGGTACGAGTACGTTGATCACCCCTTCGGCATTGGCGAGGGTCAGCCGCTGGACTTCCATTCGCCCTATGGCTGTTCAAAGGGCACGGCTGACCAGTATGTTCGCGACTACGCGCGCATCTATGATCTGCCTACCGTCGTCTTTCGGATGGGGTCGATCTACGGCCCGCATCAGTTCGGTGTGGAGGATCAGGCCTGGGTGGCTTACTTCGTCATCGCGGCGGTGAAGGGCTGGCCCATCACCATCTACGGGGATGGGAAGCAGGTGCGGGACATCCTGTACGTCAGTGACCTGGTGCGGGCCTTCGAGCTGGCGACGGAACACATCGACGTGACCGCCGGCCAGGTTTACAATATCGGTGGTGGTCCCGACAACACGGTGTCCATCTGGGATGAGTTTGCTCCCATCCTCGGCGAGATTCTGGGCCGGCCGGTCGAGCCAGCCGGCTATGACGACTGGCGTCCCGGCGACCAACTGGTGTACATTAGTGACATCCGCAAGGCTCAGCGCGACTTCGGGTGGCGGCCACGGGCCGGAGTTGAGGAAGGGATCAGGCGCATCACCGAGTGGGTGTTGGAGAACCGAGAAATCTTCGAGCGATGAGAATTCTGTTCGTTCTGACTTACTACCGCCCGCACATCAGCGGTCTCACGATCTACGTGCAACGGTTGGCTGAGGCGTTGGCAGCCGGCGGACACCACGTGACGGTGCTCACCTCCCACTACGACAAATCGCTTCCCTACGAGGAAGAGGTGAACGGCGTTCACGTGGTGCGGGTGCCCGTTCTTTTCCGCATCAGCAAGGGCGTGATTATGCCCACGTTCCTCAAGCGGGCGATTGCCTTGCTAAGGGAGCACGAGGTGGTGAGCGTGCATTTGCCCCAGTTTGAGGCGAGCCTGGTGGCATTGCTGGCGCGCTTTGTCGTTCGCCGGCCTGTGATTCTCACATACCACTGCGATTTGCGACTGCCGGAGGGGTGGTTCAACCGATTCGTGGATCAGGTTGTGTTTATCAGCAACTACATGGCCGGCCTCTTGGCGGATCGCATCGTGGCCTACACCCAGGACTACGCCGAACATTCGCGCTTCCTGTCGCGGTTTCTGCACAAGATCGAAGTGATCCCGCCGCCGGTGGTTATTCCACCGCCAGAAGCCGGCACGCGTGCCGATTTCCTGCGTCATCTGAACTTGGATGGCCGGCCCGTCGTCGGGTTTGCGGCCCGACTGGCCACTGAAAAGGGGGCTGAGTATCTGTTGGGTGCGCTGGAGCACTTGTTACCCGAGCTGCCGGGCCTGCACTTGTTGTTTGCCGGCGAGTACAAGAACGTGTTGGGCGAGGAGGCCTATTTCCGCCGACTGGAGCCCATCATTGAACGCTATCGCGATCACATGACGTTCCTGGGCGTGCTAAATCCTCGGCAAATGGCCGATTTCTATGCCGCGTGCGATCTGCTGGTGCTGCCCAGCATTAACTCGACGGAGAGCTTCGGCCTGGTTCAGGTCGAGGCGATGCTGTGCGGCACCCCTGTGGTGGCCAGCAATTTGCCCGGCGTCCGTCAGCCGGTGCGCATGACGGGCATGGGTGAGGTCGCGCCCCTCCGCGATTCCGAGGCGCTGGCCCAGGCGATGCTGAAGGTGCTCACGCGGCCGGAGTCGTACTTGCGGCCGCGTGAGGAAATTGCCCGCATCTTCGACATGAATCGTACGTTATCGGACTACGAGCAGCTTTTTGAGCAACAGATCCAAATTGTGCAGAGGAGCAGAGGAGCAGAGGAGCGGAGGAGCAAGGAAATCACCTCTGCACCTCCGCACCTCCGCACCTCCGCACAATTCCAGCGGCATCTGGCGGAGGTGCCACCGCATCGGGTGCTCTTGCGTTCCGTCGAGGCTGAGTTGATGGGTGGTGTCCCGTTGGAAGCGCCAGTGCTGGATGTGGGCTGCGGCGATGGACACTTTGCTGCTGTAGCGTACAATCAGCCCATCGACGTGGGGGTGGATCTGCCGAGGCCCGAGCTGAACGAGGCTCGGGCGCGAGGCGCGTATCGCCGGGTGGTGCCGGCCAGTGGCACGACACTGCCCTTCGCCGATGCCAGCTTCCAAACTGTTGTCAGCAACTCGGTGCTGGAGCACATCCCTGACCTGGATACCACCTTACGGGAGATCAGCCGAGTGTTGGCGCCGGGCGGCGCGTTGACCTTCACGACGCCCAGCGAGCACTTCGGCGATTTCTTGCTCGGCAGTGCGGCCATGCGCCGGCTGGGACTGCCGGCCCTGGGCGAGGCGTACGCTCGCTGGTTCGATGGTATCTCGGATCACTTCCACCGATTCTCGCCGGCTGAGTGGGAGAAGAAGCTGGACGCAGTCGGTCTGGTTGTCCAGCATTGGCACTACTACTTCCCTGAAGAGGCGCACCATGTGTTCGATTTGAGTCACTATCTGGGTGCGCCAACGATTCTGTTTCGCAAGATAACCGGTCGCTGGATCCCGCATCCGGCGCTCTACCGACCCATCGCCGGCTGGCTGCGGCGCTACTCTGAAAATGGCGGCGAAGCGATTGAGGCTGGCGCGTATCTATTCTTCGTGTGTGAGAAGCCTGCCAATGTCAACCGTACTTGAAGAAGATCGACCCACTCGGTTGGAGATTGCAGATCGCAGGTCGCAGATTGCAGGTTTCGGGCTGTGGTCTCCCAGATCCCAGGTCGCAATCCGCACTGGGGTGGCTTTGGTGGTTGCGATTGGGTTGGCGCTGCGCGGCCAGCAGCTCATCACTCACCGCGAGTATCCACTGGATGGTCCCATCTTCTACGCAGCCGCGATTGGGTTGTTCCTGTGGGGGGTGAGCCGTTGGGCTGATGCCGGCCCGGTCGGTCAGATGTCGCTTCCGCTGCCGGCAGAGTGGACAGCGGGTCGGAGTCTGGTGGCGAACGCGGAGTACCGGCTGTGGTTTGGTGTTGCATCGGCCATGTTCACTGTGTTGGCGTACCGGGGCTTTGCCGGCAACCGCTTCTCGACCATCGGGGTGGCAACCTGGCTGGCGGCGTTGGGCTGCTTCCTGCTGGCCGTGGCGGAGAGGCCGGCCACGAACTGGCGCGCGCGGTTCGCCCGCTGGATCCGCAGTGACTCGTGGTCGCTGCGTGTCACGTGGGTTGGTGTAGTGCTCATTGGTATTACGTTGGTAGCCATCTTTTTTCGCACCTACCGGCTGGCCGGCGTGCCGGCGGAGATGACCAGCGACCACGCTGAAAAGCTTCTCGACGTTAACGACGTGTTACACGGTGCGCGCCGGATCTTTTTCCCGCGCAATACCGGCCGCGAGGCGCTGCAGTTCTATCTCACGGCTGCTTTGATTCGTTTCACGCCCCTCACAATCAGTCATCTGGCTTTGAAAGTCGGCACAGCGCTGTTTGGCATCATTGTTGTGCCGCTGACGTTCCTGTTGGGCCAGGAGCTTTACAACCGCGATGTGGGCCTGCTGGCGGCGGTGTTCCTGGCGATGTCCCAGTGGCACATCGCGATTACGCGTGTCGGCCTGCGTTTTCCGTTTACGGCGGCTTTCGCTGTCCCAACACTCTACTTCCTGTTCCGCGCCTTCAAGCACAATCGCAGAAATGACTGGCTGGCCTGCGGGTTGGTGCTGGGGGCCGGCCTGCACAGCTACACCACGCTGCGGATGGTGCCGTTGTTGTTAATCGCGCTCGTCGGGATCAAGCTGCTGTTTGACCTGGCGCCGCGGGTACGAGGCCGGCTGGCTCCTGCGGCTGCTTCAATAACCACTGTCGCTGTTGAAACAAGCGCGCTTAGTACTCGATTCTGGGTCAACAGCCTGGTGGGTGGTCTGGCCTCACTGCTGGTGTTTCTACCGCTGCTGCGCTTCATGCGGGACGATCCGAAAGCCTTCTGGTTTCGGGTGTTGAGCCGTTCGTCGGACGTGGAACGCCAGTTGCCGGCTGACACGTGGCATGTGTTTTGGGGCAACGTGAAGAGCGCCATGCTGATGTTCAACTACCAGGGCGATACGGTGTGGGTCAACACCGTGCCCGGTGAGCCGGTGCTCAACTGGGTGACAGGATCGCTGTTCGTGCTGGGGGTGGCATACGTGGTGTGGCGCTTCGTGCAGCACGGGGATCGGAGAGGCATCTACGTCCTGCTGGCATTGTTTGGGTTATTGCTCCCGTCGATTCTCAGTCTGGCCTATCCGCAGGAGAACCCGAGTGTGGTGCGGGCCGGCGGCGCTGTGCCCATCGCCGCGCTGCTGGCGGCGCTGCCGCTGTACGTAACTGCGGATGGATTGCGGCGGGGCTTTGGGCAAGCCAGTGCCGGCCCAGGCGCCGGTCGTTGGGCAGCCGGGCTGCTGACGGCCGTGCTGCTCATCGTTGCCGCCCGTTCCACGTACGAGTGGTACTTCGTCAAATATGACCAGCAGTATCGGATGTCGGCGTGGAACAGCACCGAGATGGGTGAGGTCGTCCGGGGATTCGCGGACAGTATCGGAGACATGACTCATGCCTATCACGTAGCCTATCCCCACTGGGTTGATACGCGGAACATCGGGATCAATGCCGGCGACATCACCTGGAACAACGCGATTCTGGACATCGAGCAGGTGCGCGGCCACGCAAATGAGCCGGCACCCAAGCTGTATCTGCTTCACGTCGATGACCAGAAGTCGCTGTCCGTATTGCAATCACTCTTTCCTGGAGGTCGTGTGACACGCTACCAGTCCGCCACGCCGACGAAGGATTTTCTGGTGTTTTTCGTGCCAGGGCGACTGGGATATTAGGTGTGGAAGACGGCGGACAATGAAAGACGAGCATCCTCACATCTTTTCGGGCACGCGCGCTAAGACCGGCTCGTGGGTGCGACAGCTTACCCGTCCTAACTGGCCGAGCCGGCCCCGGTCCCCATTTGCTGCCGTGCCCACGGAAGGGTTCGAGTCCGTGGGTGCGCGCCTGAGTAGTCGCACGGCTCTACTAGAGTGGTTACTTATCTTCGTCGTTGTCCTGGCCTTTAGCGCTGGGTTCCTGGATCTGGGTACGCAACGCGCGCTGCCGGGGAACGAAGCGGAGGTTTTTCAGTCTCTCGACTGGGTGTTGGTCAATTCGCTGAGCCGCTGGGGCCAATTTCCCCTCTGGAATCCCTACCTGCAAACTGGGCTACCATTTATCGCAGATCCCATGCTGCACGTGTTCAATCCCCTGGTTACCGTACCCGTGTTGCTGTTCGGGGTGTTGGACGGGTTCAAGATTGCGCTCCTTTTGAGTTTTCTCGCCGCTGGCCTCGGGGCGTGGTGGCTCGGGGCTGTATTGGGAATGAGCCGCGTGTGCCGGCTGTGGATTGCGTTGATGTACGCGTTGAGTGGACCAGCCGTGGCGCGGTTTTCTCAGGGCCAGTATCTATTTGTATTGGGGTTTGCGTGGATTCCATGGAGCCTGGCCGGCTTACTGGCCGCTACTAAAACACGGCGCAAGCTGCACGCGGTGATCGCCATCTTCTCCCTGGCCTTACTCTTCTTCTCCGGCAATGTTTACTTTACCTACTACATGCTATTTGTCATTGTGCTGTACTGCCTGGTGATGCTCTTGGGTGTCCGGCCCCGAGGATCCTCTCTGGACAGGAACAAGGCCGGAGTTCTATTCATTGTTGGTGTTCTGGCGATAGGGTTGATTGCAGTACAACTCCTGCCGCTTGTTGAGTTCTGGCCGCACATCAGCAAGGCAACCAGCCCGGATTTTGCCGATTCTCAGACGGTTCACCAGGTCTTCCGCGACTACGTTTCAAAAGACAAGGCGCGGGCGGACGCGATAAAGACACTACCTCCACAAGAATTCTACGCGTACATTGGCATCTGGCCGTTTCTTGCGTTGATCCTGTTGCCCCTTGCAGTCCGGAAGACCGACAAGAAACCCTTCCTGTTTTTTACATTGCTATTCGTTTTCGCCGTTCTTTGGATTGACGTCCGAGACATGCCATGGCGTGGCGTGTTTGCTCACGCACCACTCCTGAGCCAGTTTCGCTACCCAACACGCATGCTGATTTACGGAGCCTTCGCAGTCATTGTGCTGGCAGGGCTCGCGATGGACTCTCTCTGGAGAATTGCCGAGGACGGAGCTGAACGGTGGAAAGAGGCGAAACTGGAGCCTATCCGTTGGTCGCTTGCACGCCTGGGTATGCTCTTGATTGGTGTTTTCATGATTTGGTCTGTCGCCGATGTTTATGCGACCAACAAGCAACATGCCAAAACGCGTGATCCTTACGAAGTGTCCTATGACATCATGCGGTGGCTGCGTGGTTTTGATTCGTCGGAATACTATGTGGGCAATCCGAACGGATGGCATGGATCGGTTCTCTCAAGTGGTCTGCGCTATATTGACGCCTGGTATCACTTCGGCGATATTCGCTCAGTTACCGGCGTTGCGAATCGTCGCCCCGTTCGGGCACGTCCGCATTACCTGGTATTGGGGAATGAGAGTGAACCGGACTTCCCGGACCCGATTGCGGTCCGCGAGTTTGAAACGCACACCGTCTACAAATTGCCTCACAGTTTGCCATTCGCGTTTGCAGTCGAGAACGAGACCCTATTGGACACATCGGAGAGGAGCGAACTACAGAGTGATCATGTTTCTCCGCTGCAGCCTTATTTTCCTGGACCCAATGGCGTTGAGGTCATTACGGAAGGCGATGCGAATACGAGCCTGGTCGTTTTAATGACCAAATACCCAGGCTGGCAGGTCACTGTTGACGGGCGTAAACAAGAGCTCAAGAATGTCGGTGGATATCTGGCGACCGATCTCCAGGCCGGCATACATAAGTACGTTTTCTCGTTCAATCCAGCGTCCTTCAAATACGGCCTGATTCTCAGTCTCCTTTCCCTATTGGCAGTGATTGGCCTGCTGGTGAGCGACCTGCAATACGAATGGTGGAGAGCCAGGGAGCGTGTCCGCGCATTCGATCCGGGGGTGATTCGACGCCGTGTGCTTCAGACGCGGCAGACGCTGAGCGCCCGTATCCCGCGACCTGAGATGACGTACGCCGGCCAGGTCGAAACCGGCGTTCAGGAATCCGTTGTCACGACTCTACCTGTCGCCGGCCGGCGCTTCAGGGTGCCGGCCGTGTTGCTGGGTTGGGTTTCCGGTGTACGGTTCCTGGAATGGAGCCTCTTCGCCCTGGCGCTCCTGGCGTATGCTGTGACGCATCTGCGGGCCCTGGATCGGTTCCCCATCTACTTCTTCACCGATGAGGCGATTCAGCCCCTATTGGCTCAGGACTTGATCGCCCGGTCGTTCCATGGTTCCGACGGAACGCTGTTGCCGATCTACTTCGAGGCAGCCGGACTGCGGTGGACACCAGTACTGTCGGTGTACTTCCACGCCTTGACGGTGGGGCTGTTTGGCAAGTCCATCTTTGTAACGCGGGCTACGTCGGCGCTGGTGAGTATGCTGGCTGCGGTGGCGGTTGGGCTTATCCTGAAGTGGATCTTCAAGGCGCGATTCTGGTGGGCCGGCGTCCTATTGCTTGCCGTTATGCCTGCATGGTTTCTCCACTCACGAACGGCCTTCGAGACCGTGATGATGAGTGCCTTCTACGCTTGCTTCCTGCTGTCCTATCTCCTGTATCGGTGCCGGTCACCGCGTTATCTCTTTGCTGCGGTGTTGTTTGGTGCGGCTACATTCTACAGCTACTCCAATGGCCAACTGATAGTGATTGCGGCGAGCATTCTGCTCTTCGTGTCCGACATTCGGTATCACCTGCGCAACTGGCGATATGTGCTGTTGGCGTTGCTGCTACTCGCCGTGGTGGCATGGCCGCTGATTGGCTTTCGCTTGAAGCATCCGACCTCAATGCAAGAGCATCTACGGGCTGTGGATTCGTACTGGTTTCGAGCAATCCCCTTACCCGAGAAACTGGAACGCTTCGCACAGACCTACTGGTTCGGAATCAGCCCGAAGTACTGGTTCTTTCCGAACAATCACGATTTGTCTCGCCACCGGATGAACGGTTATGGTCACATACGCATCGAGATGTTGCCAGTTGTCCTTCTCGGCGTCGGGTTGTGCTTATGGCGCATTCGCTCGTCTCCTCACCGGGCCATATTGCTGGCTGCCCTGGCAACTCCGGTTGGTGCGGCATTGGTTGGCGTCGGCATCACGCGTGTGTTGGCGTTTGTTGTGCCGGCCTCTATCCTGGCCGGCCTGGGGCTTGAGCTGGTATTATCCTGGGTGACGCGTCGTATCCCTTATGATATTGTCGCGACAGCCACCTTCCTCGTACTGCTCGTGACCAGCTTCTCCATGCTCCGTCAGGCGTTAGTCGAAGGGCCTTTGTGGTTCAACGACTACGGCCTGTACGGCATGCAATATGGGGCAAAGCAACTGTTTGAGGAGACGATTCCCAACTATCTGGCAAGTGATTCGAGTGTCCGGGTGATGGTGTCCCCGACGTGGGCAAATGGCACCGATCGTTTCCCCCGCTTTTTCCTTTCGCCGGCCCAGCAATCGCGCGTCGGGATGTACAATGCGGAATACTACTTGTACGACAAGCGTGCACTAAACCGCAACATCCTCCTGATCATGACTCCGACTGAGTATGAGAAGGCGCGAACGAGCCCCAAGATCAAGTCTGTAGATGTCGAACAGGTGATCCCCTATCCAGACGGCCGGCCTGGGTTCTACTTCGCTCGAATGAGCTACGCCGACAACGTTGACACGCTGTTTGCCGCTGACCGAGAGGCGCGCCAACAGTTGGTCGAAGATCAGATCGAGCTTGGAGGCCAGACGGTGACAGTGCGTCACTCAAGGTTCGATGCCGGCCAACTCCGAAATATACTGGACGACGACCCGTTTACTCTGGCCCGTGGGCAGGAAGCGAATCCGCTGGTGATCGAGATGCATTTTCCCGAACCGCGCCCCGTAGCTGGCCTGGCTGCGGACTTCGGCTCGATGGA
>JBHHXF010000106.1:0-9470 GCA_046756905.1 Anaerolineae bacterium
GGTCCACGCCGGCGAGCTCCTCCGCGTGCACCACCCGCGGGGCGGCCGGCGCCCACCCCCCCCCACTGCTTTTGACGTTGCCAATATTCTGTTGATGGAACGACTAAAGTCGTTACTACGACTGCCACCTGGCCTCTACCAGTAGCAGTAATTGTAGTACCAGTACCGTCCGTACGGATACCAGTAGTGGATGTAGCGATACACCGGGTAGTAGTATCCACTGTAGTACGGAAGGTAGTACCAGTAAACATACGACCACACCCCGTAGTACGGATACGAGTACCGATAGTAGTACTGGTAGACCCGGTAGTATGTGAAGTGATACATGTACGGCGTCGCAATGTAGGGCCGACCAGAATAGGCCGCCAGGGACAATGCGGTCGACATGCCGTACTGTGGCAGATAGTATCGAACGTCGTTGTAGCTAAAGTTCACATACATGCCAGCGCCTGTCGGGACGCCGTACCAGTCAGGTGCGGCAGCCTCCGGCTCCGCCACGGCGTCCGCCGCACCCGCCTCCTCCGGCCACGAGACCTGGAAGTTCTCATCGACGGTAAACAGGCCCTGCTCAATAGCAGCGTTGATGTACTTCAGGGCCGCCCTGTAATTCTCCAGATACTCATCAGTGGCATTCACAGCCGAGGTGTCAACGTCACCCAGCGAGAGTGTTCCATCTTTGTTGACGGTGAGGTGACCCTGCATCTGCTCACCCAGAACCGCGATCTGGTGTACTGTGGTGCTGTCCAGGGTGACGCTCTCTGGAGCGTAGGCGCCGGCCGGCGCGTCATTGCCGGCGGCTGCCGGAGCTACAGCCAGGATCAGAAGCTGTGCAACCAGCAAGACGACGATTAACCAATGCGTTCTCTTTTCCATGACAAGTTACCCCTCCTGTAACTCGCTTACCTGCGATGTGCAACCCGCTTTTCCACACCGAGAACTGGCGCAGTACCCAGTAGGCATCACCCCTTCCGCAGATACGTTGCCTCGATACCATTCAGTCATTAGTGTTACAACGAACAGAATACCGAAATGTTATGCTAGAATGCTGAAAAATTCAGGCCGGACGAGGAAGAATGTCGAGGGGATGGCCGCCGGCCACGCGGTGGGCATAGCGGGTTGTCTCCGGCAGGCGATATTTCGTGCAGCAGTCCAACACCACGCGGATGGCTGTCTCCAGGTCGGTTTTGTGGCCAACGGAGACGAAGATCGGCGAGACATTCGTGCGAGAACGCACAACCGCGCCGATTACTTCGCCCCGGTCGTGCAGAGGGACCCAGTTACCGGCCTCACCTGGCGGTTCCGCGTGCTCTCCGATGAGGCGAGATTTCGCGCAGCCGATGGCCGGCACGCCGGTAATGACGCCGACGTGACAGGCCAGGCCCAGGCGACGGGGATGGGCGTAGCCGTGACCATCGAGGATCAGTAGATCGGGATCAACCGCGAGCCTGCCCAACGCTTCCAGGACCGCCGGCGCCTCGCGGAATGACAACAGACCGGGCACATACGGGAACGGCACGGGTACCTCGGCCACGGCCTGATCGAGCGGTCGCAAGTCGGCATAGCTCAGAACGACCACGGCCGCCCGCGCCGTGCCATCCTTGTACCCGCAGTCGATGCCGGCTACGGTCTTCAGGTTGTCAAAGCTGGTCTCGGCGATCACCTGGTCCCGCAGCCGGCGCTGGATCTCCATCGCCTCCTGCGGTGCTACGTCCCACGGATGAGGCGCTGTGAGATTCACCTGACGTAGATTGGGTTGGTAAACACCCAGCCTCGTTGGCGAAACAGATGTCTACGATACGCTTCCACGCGATACGCGCCCGGCTCACTGGTTCGGTAGCGCAACCTCCGCCCGCGACCTTCGGCTACGATCCGGCCATGGCGAATCAGGCGCAGATGGGCCGGCAGCGGTGACACAACTTCCAGCATCACGTCACCGGCCAATGAGAGTTCCCCACCCATGCTCACCTCCTCACCGCTGCCCAGAGCGACAAACCGAAAGCCTGTGGCATCCCCAACCCGGTCGTAGGCGACGAAGGTATGGCCCGAGCCCAAAGCAGCGTATATGCACTCGGCGTCATGCTCCGCATCATCGTCGAACGGCTCGTCGCACAAAATATGGAGCCGCACGGCTCGGAATAGCCAGTCGTAGGCCAGGACAGGCCGGCGCAACGGCCCGATACGGTAGATAGTGCCATGCGCATCTGGGCCACCGAGGATGGCCACGCGCCGGCCACCAGCCAACAGCTCATCCCAGCGCGCCAGCGTCGTGGGAAACGGTCCGCGCAGCCCCAAAGACGGGAAAAAGGCCATGAGGAGCGCCTGCGGCAGGTTGGGCACATGCGCTTTGAACTCACTCATCGTGTTCCAGATTTCGAGCCCGGTGTAGCCTTCCACCTGCCAGTCGCGCCAGTCCAGGTCCGGCTCATCGGAATAGGCCGCCGAGTACTCGAAGGGATGGGCGATGAAGGCCAGCCCGCCGGCCTCTCGCACAGCGTCGATCAAAGCCTGTGGGTCGAAGGCATAGCCAGCCAGGCTTCGTCCGACGCCGAAAACGAGCAGATGGCTGCTCTCCGGATCGCGATCTTCATCGTGGACTTCCTCGCCTACCAGAAGCAGAACGTCGCCGTAGCGTCCTTCGGCCTGGGGAACCCGCACGTTGTGGTCGGTGACGATCACGAAGTCCAGGCCGGCCTGGCCGGCGAGGAAACCAATCTCGTCGTGTGTGGCCACCCCATCCGAATGCACGGTGTGCATGTGCACGGCACCCACATACTCGCGTAGTCCGGTAGATTCCTCGTTCAACACTGCTCTCTCCGAAGCGATAGCGATAGCGATAGTGATAGAGACAGATCGCTATCACTATCGCTATCACTATCGCTGCCGCCCCTTCTCCTCTTCGACGAGCACGCGGCGGAGAACCTTACCAACCAGTGTCTTGGGCAGCGACTCTCGGAACTCGATCTCCTTCGGCACCTTGTACGGGGCGAGTTCCTTCTTGCAGAACTGAATCAACTCGTCTTCCGAGACAGATGCTCCTTCTTTCAAGACGACGTAGGCCTTGATCATCTCGCCGTAGTACTCGTGGGGCACGCCGGCCACCGCTGCCTCCTGCACAGCCGGGTGCTGGTAGAGCACTTCTTCCACATCGCGGGGATAGACGTTGTAGCCGCCGGTGATGATCATATCCTTCTTCCGATCCACGATGAAGAAGTAGCCGTCATCATCCATGTAAGCGATGTCGCCGGTGTGGAGCCAGCCGTCCTTCAACGTCTCGGCCGTCTCCTCTGGCCGGTTGAGATAGCCCTGCATCAATTGGGGGCCTCGGATGCATAGCTCCCCCGCCTCGCCGGCCGGCAGCGCCTCGCCCGTCTCCAGGTCCTCGATTTTGCACTCCACGTCCGGCAGCGGCAGCCCGATAGAGCCGGGCTTGTTCAGGCCGTTGATCGGGTTACAATGCGTTGCCGTCGGCGCTTCCGACAAGCCGTAGCCTTCGCAGACTTTCCCGCCGGTCAGCTCTTCGAAGCGTTTCTTGACCTCGACCGGTAGCGGTGCGGCCCCGCTGATGCACGCGCGAATGGAGCGCACATCGTACTTGCTGACCTCCGGGTGATTGTTGATGGCGACGTACATGGCCGGCACACCCGGAAAGAAGGTCGGCTTGTACTTGTCGATGGCCTTGAGAACATCCTCAAGATTGAACTGTGGCAGCAACACCAGTCGCGCCGCCTGATAGATGGCCGTGCTCATGCACGCCACCATGCCATACACGTGGAAGAAGGGAATCACTGCCAGATAGGTCTCGTCACCTTCGCGCCTGTCTGATACCCAGGCATCGATCTGCAAGGCATCGGCGACCAGAGCGCGATGGGGCGCGACGGCCCCCTTGGAGACGCCGGTTGTGCCTCCGGTGTACTGATAGATCGCCACGTCTTCGGGCTCAACCTCGACGCCAGCGCCGCCAGTCGGCTGCTCGCTGACCCAATCCTGGAACCAATGGTGGCCAGCGGCCAACTCCACCCGATGCCCATCCTTCTTCTCGCGGAACAGGGTAAACAACGTGCGCAAAACGAAAGGCATGTACTCCTTGATGTTGGTCACAATCACGTTTTCCAGCGCAGTATCGGGGATGATCTTCTGCACCGTCGGATACATCTTGCTCAGGGTGATGATAGTGGTCGCGCCGGCATCGTTGAGCTGGTGAGTCAGCTCGCGGGCGGTGTACAGTGGGTTGTTGGCGACGACAATCGCGCCGGCCTTCAAGATGCCGAAAAAGCTGGCCACAAACTGCGGCGTGTTCGGCAGCAGCAGAGCCACCCGATCCCCTTTGCGAACCCCCATCCCGATGAGCGCATGGGCAATCTGATTGGCCAGGGCGTCCAACTCGCTGTAACTCAGCTTCGCATCGTAGAAGATAGTGGCCGGCAAGGTCGGATGCCGGCGAGCGCTCTCTTCGAGGAAGTGGTGCAGCGGCGCTTCCGGGTAGTCCAGAGTTGTGGGAACTCCCGGGTCGTAGTTTTTTAGCCAGGGCTTGTCCATATTTCTCGCCTCCTTGCGATCACGCCCCACCATTCGCTGCTGGGCCGTGCTGGTTGTGGAAGATGGAAAATGTGAGTTGGGAGTGGACAAAGTGAGCTACTCTGTCTCAGTTAGGAAGATAGCACACGTTGCGGGGACTGTCAAGTAGAGATGGCTGGGTGGCTAGATGGCTGGATGGCTCGTATAGTGCCAGCCATTTAATCCCCCAGCCATCTAACTATCCAGCCATCTAGCCCCTCAGCCATCCCTGCCCTTGCGCGAACGCCACCGCCGCAAGAACCCCCGTGGCGACCAGAGCGATCAGTACGCCCCATGGCCCGAGCAACCCCAATGCGCCCAGTGGCTCCCCGTAGCCACCCACCGCTCTCGGTACGGGCGCCTCGACAGTGGCACAGTCCTGGTCGTCTTCCGTCGGATCGCCGTTACCGGGCGTGCTGTCTGGATCGCGTCCTTCTGACTTGGTAACCTCAGCACAGTTTTCGAACACGCCGCTGTTCGTCACTCTGGCTACGATCTCCAGTGTAACGCTCGAGTCCTCGGCGATAGTGCCCACCGTCCAGACGCCACTGCCGGCATCGTAGCCGCCCTGGCTCGTCGTGGCTGCGACAAATGCGAGCCCAGCCGGCAACAGGTCTGCTACCTCAACTCCAGGAGCCGGCGCAGAGCCGCGATTGCGAACCTTGAGGTTGAATGTAACCTCCTGCCCCACCCTAGCTGTGTCGTCATCCACCGACTTGACCAGGCTCAAGTCAGAGCCCGGCACGAGAAGGGTGATCTCCCACACGTCACCAAAGCCTGACCAGGTGATGACCGTGGTGGGTGAGACAGGGTTAAGGTTGAGGCTAATGGGAGTGGCCTGTGCCGGCAAGCCATTGATCTTGAAGAAGATTCGCTCACCCAGTTGGGGACCTTCGTCCACGCCGGGAGTAGATGGGTCGTCCCGCTGGCAGGGCAGTGGGCCGAATTGTCCCGCCGTTGCGACAGTAACCTGCCCGCACACCACTCCCTGGGGATCAAGAGCCTTTATGACCGCTCCAACCGGAATAGGCTGATCGAGGAACTGGGCATTCGTACCAAAAAAGTTAACATACTCCGGGGCTTTCCCGCCGGCTACGGCCGGCCCAGAGGACACGAGAAGGAAAAGGAATAGAAGACCGGCCAGCCCAAGCAGCCGGTCCACACCTGATAGGGGGCGAAGCTTCACTGTGACCTCCGACGAAGACGCTAGATTGGCTGAGGCATTGCACGCAAGTGGGGCCAAATCACAATCTATGGCTGGCGATGGCAGTATAAAGCTGCTAAAACGCCCGTGGAAATAACTAAAGATTGCAGCCTCACCTACGTGAGTAACGCGGCGCCGGCATAAAAGATACGGGACCATCGACGCAATAACCTTCTACGCTGACCCTGTAACTGCTTGCCTAACAGATGGCGAGCAAGCACGTTTTACAGACTGCAAGAAGCTTGCAGAATCACTCAGAACTGAGGTCGAACCCCTGTAACCAAACCCAAGGGTCTGGCACTCAATATGATCGCGTACTGCGTACTGCGTAGTGCGTAGTGCGTAATCCAGATCTTCTTAACACAAGACACAAGACGCAACACGCAAGACGTAAGACGCAACACACCACCCAACCCATGAAACAACACCCAAACGCCATCGCATACGCCCTCAACGCCACCCGATACACCCTCGCCGGCCTGCTCCTGACCATCGCGTTCATCCTGACCCTGCTGCCGGCCCGGATCCCGCCGCCATCGGACGCTTCGCCCGACCAGGCGTTGGAGGGTGGCTGGCTCAGCTACGCCAATGGCGACGACATCCAGGCGCTGGCGCTGGCCGGCAATACCCTGTGGGCCGGCACACGGGCCGGCGGCGTCGTCCGCTGGAACCTGAACGATGGCCGCTACACCCAGTACCTGCACCCGCAGACCGGCCTGGCGTGCAACGACGTGCGGGACGTGGTGGTGGGCGGGGCCGGCAGCGCCTGGTTCGCCACGTGCCGGGGCCTCAGCGTCCTCTCCCCCGACGGCGTGTGGCAAACGTTCACTACCGAGAACACCGCCGGCGGGCTGCCCTCGAACAACATCACGTCTATCGCAGTCGATCCGGCGGGGTTCGTGTTGGTCGGCGCTGATCAGGAATGGAACGGCAGTTCATTCCAGGGCGGCGGCCTGGCGCGCTGGGAGTGGGCGACCGACGAGTGGCGAACCTTCAACCCGCCAACTTCGCCAGCGGTGGTCGATGTGGCCGTGGATCACGCTGGCAAGGTGTGGGTGGCCACGAAACCCTACACCACCTGGATTCCGCCCTCAGACGACGAGCCCGGACACTGGGGCCGGCGCGGCGGCGGCCTGGCCGTCTGGGATGGAGCCAACTGGCGATCCTACACCAGCGAGTCTGACGTGGCCGACAGCATCACTGCCCTGGCCGTGGATGAGGCCGGCAACGTCTGGGTGGGCACTGAGGGGAACGGCGCTTTCGCCTTCACCGACCGCGGCCAGGTTCATTTCCGGCGCAGCCGCGACGGGTTGGCAGATGGCTACATCAGCACCATCGGGTTTGGGCCGGCCGGCACCGTGTGGCTGGCGACACAGAAGTTCAACGGGAACGGTACGGGCATCAGCGTGTTGGACCCAGGCAGCAGCCTGTCGGACCTCAACGACGACACCTGGCGGCAGTACACTTCCGAAGACGGCCTGGCCGCCAACTTGTTGACAGCCATCGCCGGTCGTGGGGATCAGCTCTGGCTGGGCACCAGCGACCCCGACGGGACCGGTAACGGCATTAGCGGGTTCAGCGGGGGAAGGTTCCGGCCTCCGCTGCTGACGCGGCCCACGAACCTGGCCGGCAACCAGGTCACCGCCGTGGCCGAATCGCCAGATGGCCGGCTGTGGGTAGGCACGGCACACAATGGCGTCAGCGTGCTGAGCGCGGACCGGCGCACCTGGACCTGGTACTCCATGGAAAATACCGACCCCGACGGGGCGTCCCCATGGACCGGGCTGCGCGGCAACACGGTCAGCGGCATCGCCTTCGACAGCCACGGGCGCGCGTGGATCGGCACGCGGCGAACCATCTACAACGTTCGCCTGCGCAGCTTCGAAGACGGCGGCCTCAGCCTGTTCGACCCAGCCCAAAACCAATGGACCACCTTCACCCAGCAAAACACCGATGACGATGGCCGCGAGCCGTGGCGCGGCCTGCGCACCGACGAGGTATCCGCTGTGGCCGTGGACTGGAACGACCACGTTTGGGTGGGATCGGGCAACCTGCAAAGCTTCACCGGCAGCGGCATCAGCGTGCTGGACACCGCCGGCACGCCCGACAACCTGGCCGACGACCGCTGGACCCAGTACGATGTCTTCGACCGACTGCCCTCCAACAACGTCACCGGCATTCGGGTTGACCGGACGCGGCAGCTCGTCTGGGTGGCATCTGCGCCCTTCTGGACCAACGGCGTGCGGACCGGCGGCGGGGTCGGTCGCTTCGACGGCTCAGCCTGGACTCGATGGGACAGCGACGACGGCCTCGTGGCAGCCGAAGACGAAATCCGCTCCATTGCGTTGGCGCCGGACGGTGACCCTCCGACCAGCTCAGGGCGCGGCATCTGGGCCGGCGGGTGGACGTACCAGGGCAGCTTCCACTGGCCCAGCGGCATCGGCGTGGACGCTGTGGCGAACCATTTCGACGGTACTGCGTGGCAGGCCAGCCACATCTGGGAGGATGACGGCTACATCGCGGCGCTGGCCGTCACGACCGACGGGAGCGTGTGGGCCGGCACGTCCAGGGATGGTCACGGGGCCGCGCCGGCCACTGGCGGCGTCAAGCGCCTGTCCGCCAGCGGCTGGACAGACCTGACGACCGAGAATACCGGCCTGGTGGGCAACGAAATCCAGGTCATCACACAGGACGGGGCCGGCGACGTGTGGTTTGGGTCCCGCGCCAGCGGGCTGAGCCGCTACAGCCGCAGCCTGCCGGCTGAACCGACACCCACCCCGCCCTCGCCCAGGACACCAACCCCCACCCCGACCTTCGAGGTCCCCATCAGCCGCATCCACCAGATGTATCTGCCGCTGCTCTTGACCAACCACGTCGGAGTGCTGCCCCCACCGACGCTGACGCCCACGATCACGCGCACACCTCGGCCCAGCCCGACACCCAGCAGGACACCGACACTCGCGCCGGGCATCACCCCCACTCTGACGTCAACGCCTGTACCAGGCATAACCCTATCAGCTACGATGACGCCCAGCCGAACCCCTTCGCCCACGCCTACGGCCACGGCGACGCGGCCTCGACCAACGGTGACACCCAGCCCAACGCCGAAGCCAATTCCGTCAGGCGTGTGGACGCCGGTCATCGGTGTGCCGCCGGTCGATCTTTTCGACGTGTTCTTTGTCGAGGTGGCCGGCTCACCAGCGGGGCCATCGGTTTGGGCCGTCGGTGAACAGGGCGCGATCCTGCACTCAACTGATGGCGGGGCCAACTGGACGTTCCAGGACAGCCAGACGGAGGAAACGCTGCGCGCTGTGTATTTCCTGGATGAGCGCATGGCGTGGGTCGTGGGCGACAACGGGACGATCCGCCACACCACCGACGGGGGCGAAACATGGCAAGCCCAGGCCAGCCCGATCACTGACGAGAGCCTGGTGGCCATTGCCATGACCTCGCCGGCCAACGGCTGGGCCCTGGGCGCGGACGGCGCCGCTCTGCGTTGGAATGGAGCTCGGTGGGTCATCCAGTCCGATACCAGCTACAGGTTCACAGCGCTATCCCTGAGTTCCGATGACGAAGGCTGGGCCACCACGGCCGAAGCCGACACCATCGGACGCATCGTTCGCCTGGCCGGCGGCCAGTGGGCGCCAAATGCCTCTTTCCAGGGACTGCACGACATCCACGTGCCGGCAGTTGGCCAGGGCGACGTCCCGAG
>JBHHXF010000107.1:0-9458 GCA_046756905.1 Anaerolineae bacterium
TTGGAGATTGGAGATTGGAGATTGGGAGATGCCGGCATAAGGGTAGAGGGAGACGGGGAGCCAGGCGTCGTAGATGGCGCTGATGGCGTTGGCGTAGGAGCGAGTGTCGGTGATCGACCGCGATGTATGGGCGTCGTCCCACCAGGTCCAGCCCTCCAGGTCCGTCGGCACGCCCCACGTCACGTCGAGGGCGCGGTCACGGCCTGTAGTGTCGGCAATCTCACCGTGGACGTCGATGTGGTCGCCGTGAGCCGTGTAGGTCACGCTGATGACCAGGCCGGAATCGGGCAGTGAGACAGCCTGGACAAGGCACCCCCCTGAGTCCCCCTGAAGTCTCCGCCGAGGCATTCCTCCGAGTTCCTCCGAGTTCCCCTGAGTTCCCCCAAGTTCCCCTGAGTTCCTCCGAGTTCCCCGAACCCCGGGCAAACTCGGGGAATCCGAACAGCGACGCACCGTCCCCGCCACCCCCACCTCCTGCTCCGGGCTGGGGACCAGGGCTACGTCGTCCACCCAGAGAGTCTCTGCACTCAGCTTGGCGCCAATTACAATGCGCGCAGAGGCGGCATCAGCCGGCGCCTCCAGTTCCCGGCGGGTGAGACGCCAGTTGGCTGCGTTCCAGTGCAACGGAACGGCCAGCAGCGGGTCGCCCAGACGCTGCTCGTGGGCATCGAACCACTGCACGTACAGGCCGGTGATGCGCTGCTGGTCACGCCAGAGCGTCATCTGCCACAGTGTGGGCGGTCCGTTCAGGGTAGACACATAGCCGGTGGCGCTGCGCCACCAGGCCGAGACACGGTAGCGTTGTCCAGGGACAACGGTGACAGGATCGCCGACGTACGCAGCGAAGGCCGGCTCGTCATTGCTGCGAGCAAACTGGAGCGCCCCATCGCCGGTGTGGGTAGGCGAGACGACGACGTTCACATCCAGGCCACTGTTCACATATTGCACCCAGCCGGCCAGTCCGTCCTCAAAGCCAGGGTTGGCGACCAAGTTGGTGGCGGTGACGTGGCCGGCGTGGCTGAGATCGCGCAGCAGCAGGGCCGGCGCAGGCACAGAGACCAGCTCGTCGCCGGCGATTTGCACGCTGGTTACCTGACCGTCGGCCGAAAGGCTGACGGATAGACCGTCGCTCGTTGACAATGTGTAGTCAGACATGGACATGGCCTGGCCGGCAAAGGCCGTGCACAGAACCAGGATGAGAAGGAGCGCCAAACCGATAGATAGGATGGGGCGGATGTTCATCATGAATTCCTTTCTCGTAGCTGGATGCCCTTTCCGCAGTTGGCCAAAGTCGATTACTAGGCCGACGAGGCGCCAGGTACCCTGCAAACTTCCTTTATGGTATCTTGCAGCCTGCCCCGTCAGAGTAGCGCAGAGTTGCTAGCGGGGGATGAGGGAAGTGTAAAGGATGTGTAACATAAAGGAGACCGTTCCACCCAGGGCGCGGTTCACAAGAAAGCTCTACGCTGGTAGCACTAACGATTGCCCTGGTGGCCCATCCATGCTATGCGATGTCCCGAACGGTCGTTGTGATGGTAGCGATCGTGTGGGCGCTCAAGAACCCGATGGCGAAAGGAAGACCCTAAAGGTTTTGGAAACCGTTACTACTCAGCCGCTCCCGCCGGATCGCCAGATCCGGCGGCTGAAAGAGCGAAATCGCGGTGATCCTGTGGCCCTCGGTCTGGATTTGACAATCCAGGCCGAGCAGGCTGAGTAGTAACTGGAAACCTTTAGTGTCTGGGCCCGGAGCAGGAACTGTGCTTCATACAGGACTCTCCGACCCGCTATGCCGCGTAAGGGCGATCAGAGTTCCCAGCACAATGACCCCCAGCAGGCCCAAAGCGTAGAGCTTGTACAGCCGATTGGTGAGCACCAAGGCCAACAGGCCGAAGCCGGCACAGAACGCATAGTACCCAATCACAACCTGGCGCTGTGACAGACCGAGGTCAAACAGCCGGTGGTGAAGGTGGCTGCGGTCGGCCAGCCAGGGGGCGCGGCCGTGGCGAAGGCGCATCATGATCTGCCAGGCCACGTCGAGGATGGGGATGCCGAGCACGAGCAGGGCTGTTGCCAGCTTGGCCGGCGCGATCAGCGAAAACGCCGCCAGATTGTAACCTAGGAACATTGAGCCGGCTGTCCCCATAAACACCCGCGCTGGGTGAAAGTTCCAGGGCAGAAACCCTATACAGGCTCCTAGCAGTGCCACTGGAAACAGACCAACGGTCAGTTGTCCGATCCGGACGTAGCTGTGAATGGCAAACAATAGGGCAGCTATGGCCGCAACGCCGGCGGCCAACCCATCCAGGCCGTCCAGCCAGTTCATTGTATTCATCATGCCCATGACCCAGAAGATGGTGATAGGGATAACCAGCCAGAGAGGGATGATAACAAGCTCGTTTGTCAGGGGATTCCAGAATCGCTCCAGAAAAACGGTGTGGCTGATGGCAATGATCGCGAGGACGAATTGAGCAGCGAACTGTGGCCAGGGCACCAACTCTCGCCAATCATCGTAGGCGCCGAAGAGGGATGCAACGCCGGCTCCCAACAAAATTCCCCGCAGACGAAGCCAATCCGCCGGATCGCTGGGCTGGGGCATTCGGCCGGTGCCGTGTAGCCAGTAGATCACGGCTGTCGCAGCGAAGAACCCCAGCGAGAGTGCCAGCCCGCCCCATCGGGGAATGGGACGTGCGTGAACATGCTTCGGCGCGTGTGGAATATCCACCACCCGCAACCGGCGCGCCAGTCGGGCAACAGCCGGCGTCAAAGTCAGACTCACGCCGAAGGCGACGGCGAACACTAACGTGGGGACCATATCTGGTTTATCAAATGAAAAAGGGGCTGCTGGTCAGCAAAGACATGCAACCCCTTGTACCTCCTTCTGAGGTCTGGTGAGATGACTACCGCGTCATAGGCCGGCGTTACGGACCTTCGCTGCCCCATCGCAATAGCAAGACACCATCCGATCAGCGGCGAATGCGCCGCTCCGTCGCGGATTTACACCGCACGCACATCGTGGCTTCCGGCACAATCTTCAGGCGCGCCGGATCAATGGGCTGACCACAGACCTCGCAGATGCCGTAGGCGCCCGCTTCGGCGGCTCGAAGCGCCAAGTCTATCTCATCAAGCTTCCTTTCAAAGGCTCTAAGGACGGCCAATGTCTTCTCACGTTCAACGATCTCCGGGTCTGCCTCGTCTTCGGTTGGATCGACTTCTGCACTTAGAGCAAGCCGCAGGTGCTCGATCTCTTCCAGTATATCATTGCGCTGTCCGATAAGCGTCTCTACTTTCTGCACTGTGCTCGTGTCCATCACTGTAATTCCCCTCCAACGGTTGGGTCTAAGTGGCGGGACTTATACCATGTTTTTGCAATTCTGTCAAGGCTTTTCATTTCTCTCTCAGTTTGGTATAATTGTTGTTGCGACCAATCCGTCGATAGTGCGTGCACTAAACAAAGGTTAAGGTTGGGAAGGAGCGAAGTCAGTCGGTGGCTGACGAGTCGGATCGAATGGTATCTCGCAGACGGCGCCCGGAGGAGGAGCGGGTGGAGGTTCGTCTGCGGCCGCGGAATCTGTCAGAATATATCGGACAAGATCAGGTAAAGGAAAACCTGTCGATTGCCATCCAGGCTGCTAAGGCTCGCGATGAAGCGCTTGACCACGTTTTACTGTACGGACCACCGGGTCTAGGAAAGACTACGCTGGCGCACATTATTGCGAACGAGATGGGGACAGACATCAAGGTGACGTCCGGGCCAGCCATTGAACGCTCTGGCGATCTAGCCGCCATTCTGACAAACCTTCGAAAGGCTGACGTGCTGTTCATCGACGAGATCCACCGACTGAACCGGGTTGTGGAAGAGGCGCTGTATTCGGCCATGGAGGACTATGTGTTCGACATCACGCTGGGTAAGGGACCTAGCGCCAAGATCATGCGCCTGCCGCTCCAACATTTCACCATCGTCGGGGCCACGACGCGACTTGCACTGATCACCGCGCCGATGCGCAGCCGATTCGGCGTCATTCACCGCCTGGACTTCTACGATGACGAGGCGATGAAGAAGATCGTTCATCAAAAAGCTCGGGTTCTCGACGTCTCGATTGATGAGGCGGGTGTCGTCGAGATTGCCAGGCGAGCGCGAGGTACGCCGCGGGTTGTTATCCGCTTGCTGTCGCGAGTCCGCGACTATGCCCAAGTCCGCGCTGATGGCGTAATCACCGCAGCGGTGGCCCAGCAAGCGTTGGGTATGCTCAACGTAGATGAACTTGGCCTGGATGAAGGTGACCGACGAGTCCTGGAATCAATCATAGCCAAGTTCGGTGGCGGTCCGGTGGGACTGGAGACGATCGCTGCTTCTATCAGCGAGGAGTCGGACACTATAATGGACGTGTATGAACCCTATCTTCTGCAGTTGGGGTTCATTGAGCGAACCTCGCGCGGACGCGTTGCGACCCGACGCGCGTACGAACACCTGGGGCATGAATACCAGGAACGGCCCGAACAGCAGCGATTGATCTAGGTGCAGGATTGACGAATGTCGGATTTCGAGTCTATAGGGCGTCTCCTCTTGATTTCGGGAGCCGGCCTTTTCGTTTTGGGGTTGATCCTGCTCCTGGCTGGGAGGTTGAATTCGCCGTTTGGGCGGATGCCCGGCGACCTCGTGTTTCAGCGAGAAAATGTAACGGTCTACGCGCCGCTGTCCAGTTGCCTTGTGGCCAGCGTTCTGCTGACCGTCGTACTGAATCTAGCGTTATGGTTCTTCCGGCGCTGATTGACCATTTCTTCGATACCGATCAGGGCCGGCTGGTGAGCGTTCTACTGTTCCGGTCAGAGTATTACGTGCTCACAAGTCTCACGCTATTCAAAACAGCGTACATCACGAGATTCACCAACATTAATGAAGGCAGAGGTGACAATGGGTGACTCAGGACGAGACCAGGCCGGCACAGTCCGCTCTCGCAACCAGTTGGCGTGGACATATCCGCTCGTCGAGTGGTTGAATACGATTCAGCCGCCAGAGATGGCAGTGCTCACCGGCACGGCGCTGGTAGTCGGTTTGGGGGCCGGCTTCGGGGCCATTATCTTCCGCTGGTTGATCAACAGTTTTACAAGCCTGGCATTTGATGGTGGGAGTCAGGCTCTCGGATTTTTGGGCCGCTACTATGTACTTTTGATACCGGCCATTGGCGGCCTGTTTGTAGGCCCGATGATCTACCGGTTCGCTCGTGAGGCAAAAGGCCACGGCGTGCCAGAGGTTATGGAAGCCGTAGCCCTCAGGGGCGGCCGCATCCGACCTATTGTTGTCGTTATCAAGGCCTTGGCTTCATCGATCTGCATCGGAACCGGCGGCTCAGCCGGACGGGAAGGCCCTATTGTCCAGATAGGTTCGGCGTTGGGGTCGACCATCGGTCAGACGCTGCGGATGTCTGATGAGCGTATTCGGACACTGGTTGCATGTGGCGCCGCCGGCGGCATTGCAGCGACGTTCAACGCTCCTGTGGCCGGCGTTCTCTTCGCACTCGAAGTCATCATTGGGGAGTTCACCGTAGCCCACTTCTCAACCGTGGTGATCTCGTCGGTGACAGCCAGTGTGATTGCTCGCGCTTTCCTGGGCGACGTCTTGGCTTTCGCGGTGCCAGAATACGCACTGCGTAGTGCATGGGAGCTACCGCTGTACGTCTTGCTAGGGATCATCGCGGCGCCCGTCGGCGTCGCCTTCATCCGGCTACTCTACTGGCTGGAAGACGTCTTCGACGATTGGCAATTCCCAGAGTATTTGAAACCGGTGATAGGCGGATTGGGGATTGGTGTCATCGGTCTATTCGCGCCGCAGGTTTTTGGCGTCGGCTATGAGGCCATTGAGGTGGTCCTCCACAACGACACTGTACTCAGCACTGCCGTTCTGTTGCTCCTGGCCAAGGTGCTTGCCACTTCGATGACATTGGGATCCGGTGGCTCAGGGGGCGTGTTCGCTCCATCTCTCTTCATGGGGGCGATGCTGGGCGGGGGATTCGGAGACCTGGTTCATCGCTGGCGTCCGGATATGACGGCTCTTCCTGGGGCATATGCCCTGGTCGGCATGGCCGCAGTGTTCGCTGCCGGCGCCCGCGCGCCCATTACAGCGATCATCATCCTCTTTGAAATGACCGGTGATTATCGCATCATTCTGCCCCTCATGCTTTCCACGGTCATCGCAACATTGCTGGCTCAACGTCTGGAGTCAGAATCGATCTACACGATGAAGCTCTCACGTCGCGGCATTCACCTGGAGCAGGGACGAGACATCGACGTCATGCAAAGTGTCCAGGTGTCTGAGGTCATGACCAAGAACGCTGAACCCGTTCCGGTAGACATGTGCCTCAATGATCTTGCGGCGCGACTGCAGGGGGACCGGCACAATGCTTTTCCCGTTATCACTGACAACGGCGCGCTCTATGGCATTGTCAGCCTACAGGATCTTGAGCGAACACTCACGCGGGAGAACGGGGACGACCTGACGGCCGGGGATATAGCCACACGGTCGCTGGTAACTGCCCATCCAGACGAAGCGATGTGGGTAGCCCTCAAGCGCATGGGCCCCCGGGACCTCAGCACATTACCGGTGGTGAAGCGTGATGACCCGAAGAAGCTTCTTGGGGTTATCCGCCGGCGTGACATTGTAAAAGCCTACAACGTAGGAATGATGCGCCGGCAGGAGCTACAGAACCGCGCGGATCAGTCAAGACTGCGTAGCGATATCGGGCCTGTGTTCCGGGAGATGGAAATTCAACCCAATTCGCCGTCGATTGGCGTGCCTCTATCGGAACTCTCCTTACCTAAACACTGTGTAATCATTTCGGTACAACGCGATCATAATTTGTTTATTCCCAATGACAACACCATTCTTCAGGCCGGCGACAAAGTAACGGCTTTCGTTGAGACAGAGGACGCGACTTCACTTATCAAGTGTCTGGGGAACGACTGATTCCCAAGCTAGTTGGACATAGTCTCGAATTATGTGCTTGGCCAATTCCCGCTCGCGCCGGATTGCCAAATCCGGCGCGGAGGGCCCTGATTTGGCAATCCAGGCCGAGCAAATAGGAGATTCTTGCCTTGTTTCGTGCTCAAGCACATAATTCGAGATTATGTCGCTAGTTGGAAGTGCCGGTCACTTGAACGCTAACTCAATCGGCAAGAATGCCGGCAATAACTGATTGAGTATCAGACAGGTCGGCAAAGCATTTGTCTGGATTGTATGGCCGCATCTCGTCACAGGTGTAGGGACCGGTGGCGACCGCGATGCTCTTGACGCCCAGTGATCGACCGCACTCGATGTCGGCCGGCGTATCTCCGATGATAACCACATTTTTCCCCTGAAACACTTGCCCGCGCGTCGCCTGGGCCCGCTGCACGGCGATGGCCGGCAACTCTGGCCGGCTGTAGGCATCATCGCCGAACGCCCCCAGACCGTCGAAATACCTGGCCAGGTTAGCCGCTTTAAGCTTTGCTAGCGCTCCACGCCAGATGTTGCCAGTCAGCAGGCCGATCACTATGTCAGGGTGAACAGCCAGTCGGTCAAGCAGTTCCACTACGCCGGGCAGTGCTCGCACGGCGTAGTGGCCGATGATGCGCTGCAGCTCCTCTATGTAGAATTCAAAGTAGGCAGGCATTTGTCCGTGAATTGCCGCGCCAGGCAGGCCGGCGGCTGTCATCAGTTCGATCACGATTTGGGCATCGACCTTGCCGGCCATGAAATAGTCACCGATTGGCCCCGTTGTGCCAAACACATTTTGAAATGCCATGATCATGGCTCGCCGGCCGGCGCCACCTGAATCCAACAGCGTTCCATCAATGTCAAATAGAACCAGTTTCCCCATCAGTTTATTACCAAGACACTATTTAGACCACCAGAGCCATCGGGGGCTTTGTGCGGATTGGATGGATCGTCCAGCCACCGCTCGCCATCCAGCAGGTACTTGTAGACATAGCGCCCTGGTGGTAAGGGCTGCTGGTCAGCCTGCCAAATGCCCGATTCGATTTGCTTTGCCATCAGCGCCGGCGTGTGCCAACCATCCCAGCTACCAACGACTTCAACCTGTCGGACCGCATGATCATGCAGCAGGAAGGTGATTCCAGTTGACGCCACCTGTGGTGACAGGGGACGGCCTGCCAGCGGACCGTGCTGCTCGCGCAGTGCCAGCGCGACTGACCGGCCGGCATCAAGAGCGCCGGCCCCCTGACGCTCAACAGGCGACCCTGGTATCGGTTGAGCAGCCGTAGTGAGCACGTCTCGCACCAGATACGGCGTAAGCGTCGGGTTGGCTTGTAGCATACAGGCGACTACGCTGGCCACCAATGGCGCGGCGAAGCTGGTACCGTCCACATGTTGGTAATGCGGCGTCACTAACTTCAGGGTAGCAATCCTCTCTTCAACACCCGTGTCACCCTCGGCACGGCGGGCAAAAAGCTCGGCCGACTCGTCGGCCACAGAGCTGCCTGGGAGCACTGGGGCGGCCACCCAGATGCTGGGGGCTACTAGCTCCGGCTTGTGTGCACCGCCGCCGGTCGCGCCGTAGTTGCTATGCCACAGTTCTACCTCGGCGTGGTCGAAGGTGTTTTTGTCGTCCAAGCCACCGATGGTTAGCGCCGCCGGCGCGGTGGCCGGCGGGATGAGCCGGCGTTCTCCGTCATTGCCGGCCGCTGCTACCACCGTGATGCCCTGAGCGACCAAGTCAGCCACGGCTTCGTCTACGGGGTTGCCGGCCAGCGATTCGGCGGAACTCACCCTGAGCTGCGCGACCGGATCACCGCCCACAGAAAGATTCACCACTTGCACCCCCAACGTCGGCCCA
Source organism: Anaerolineae bacterium (assembly GCA_046756905.1). Taxonomy (GTDB): domain Bacteria; phylum Chloroflexota; class Anaerolineae; order Epilineales; family JAANWY01; genus JBHHTZ01. Next base: position 8,829 of record JBHHXF010000107.1, read on the forward strand.
TGCTCGCACAACCATCGCAGAGCACGGGCGATCCTGGTGTTGCTAATGTGCCCGATGTTGCTGCCCAATTGCACGAGCACCAGGTCGGTATCGCTGGCTATGCCTCGGTAAAGGCCATGGCTCAGCCAGCCGTTGCCGGCTGCTACGCCACTGGTCATTAGACCATGCCACTGGACCGGGTGTGCATCGTCCCAACCTGGCCAACGGGGTGTCTCATCGGGGTCGAAGATGAGAGCGCGGACGGGCTCGTGGCCGGCGTCCACCCAGGCGCGAATGCGGTTGCGCGGCTCCACCAGGTCGGGGTGGGGATAGAAGGCGCTGTCCACCAGCGCCAGGGTGATACCCTGGCCGGTGTAGCGTGGATCGGCGTGCAGGCGCAAGGGTGTGGGCAGCACGCCGAAGGCGGCTCGGGCATCCAGCGGCCAGGTAGCCTGAATGCGTTCGTGCAAGGCGGCGTCACCCTGATCGAGCAATGTTTGCAACAGCATCTGCTGCACGCAGGCTGGGCAGGCGCCATCTTCCCGTTGCCAGTGGGGATGCCGGCGGGTCAGCCACGCGACAACGTCGGGCGCCAGCCAGCCGGCCTCGGCCAGGTCGTCGGGGGTTGAACGGGCACCGCACAGTGGGCAC
>JBHHXF010000108.1:0-9415 GCA_046756905.1 Anaerolineae bacterium
CTTCGTTCCCAGGATCAGCTCGAAGCGCCGCCCCGGCGTCACGCAGGGCCACCCGAGTCTCAAGGTGCTCCTGCTCCAGGTGTTGGGCCTCCTTCCGGAAGGTCCGCCACTCTTCCTCGTCGACCAACGCTCCAACCATGCCCCAGTAGTCATAAGACGATATGGGCCTCATGACACCCTCCTGGCTCTCCTTCAGCATCTCCTGGATGACTGCTTCATACCGCCTACGCCTGGCGAGAACCAGGACCTTGTTCACCTGACGTCTTCATTCTCAGTAATTCCTCCTGGAATCTTCCCACAAACTGCGTTCTGAAATGCTCGATTTCCATTGCCTCGTCATAGTTCCCAGACAGGTACAGGGCCATTCCCTTATAGATCAGCGCGTCTTCCATCTCGGGCCTGATCCTCAACGCCTTGTCAAAGAATTCAATACTCTCATGATACTCGCCAAGCCCCATCCGCGCATATCCCTTGCCTATGAGAGTGAAAAGATCATCGCCGTCCTGTGAACGGAGTTCTACCAGTCTGTCAAGGGTTTCCAGGGCCTCATGATGCCGTCCGAGGTCATTGAGACAGAGAGCCTTCAACTCGAGAGCCCTGGTGTCCTCTGGATGGCCGGCCATCTCCTTGTCGCAGCAAAATACGGCCTCTTCCAAAAGCCCCCTTTGAGCCAGGGCTGTCGCTCCCTCGACCCACGGGATTGGGGTTTCGACCCCAAGGATTTTCATCAGCAGGGCTTCATAGGTCTGCTCGATGACCTGTCTACCACCAGGAGCCACGGGCAAGCCGTGGCCGGGCAGCACATTTTCGATTTCCCGTTTGAGTAACGCCTTCAATCCGAACGAGTAGTGCTCCAGCTTTCCTCCAGCATGTTCGTCAGGCTCGCCCATGGCGTGGGGCAATACCATGTCCCCGGTAAAGGCCGTTTTCGTCGGGGCGTGATAAAGGCATATGCCGTCAATGGTGTGGCCGGGCGTGTGGATCACTTCCCATTCAAAGCCGCTAAGGTCAAGCGTTTCTCCGCCCGTAACCTCGGTGACGCGGAAGCCGAACTGCTGAACCACCTCTTTGAGCTCTGGCGGGGCCGCTTCATGGAGGATCAGCTCAAAGCCCCCGCTCTTGATGAGACTCGGGTACGATTTGAGAAGCTCGAACACCCCCATCGCATGGTCGCGGTGTCCGTGGGTGAGGACAACCTTCTTGACGTCCGCCGGCTTGAACCCGAGGGTCCAAAGCTCCACGAATGCTGTGTAATCATTGCCGGCGTCCACGATCGTCAGATAGTCTCCTGCGATTGCATAGATGTTGGAGGAAAACTCATATCCCGGCAGGAAGAAGCATTTTTCAAAAAATGGGCCCGTCGTGCTGAGAACCCTCGCTAGAGGCTGCCAGCCCGGGTGCTCTGTCTCCTGTTCTCGCTCGACTTCGCCTGTGCGGGTCATGTTCATTCCCTCATCCCTGATATTGTCACCTCCGGAGAAACCAGGTTTTTTCCGCCGGAGAAGTCGCTTCCGCTTGCAACGCCACGTTCGCTGGCCAGATCGTTGGCTCTACAGCGAAAAAAACCAGGTTTCTGGCCACAGTTCTGGATTCATGTACATAAGACAAAACCCCCCTCCCCTGGCTAGAATCGATCAGGAGAGGGGGATAGAAACGACTCACTTCTCCTCCTTCTTCACACCTCGATCCTCCCCCCTCCCGAGGAGGAGAGTGGAAGGTGGAGGCTTGCGGGGAGAAAACGTTGATGCTATTCTACTCGATGTAGTCCACCTTGTAGGCGAGCTTCATCTTCTCCTCGGGCCACCATTTGGTGCTCATCTTCTCTTCACCCGGATAGACGGGGTTACCACCAGCTTTCGCAACTTCCAGCTCCAGGAAGTGAAACGCCGTGAGTCTGTACTTGGTGATTGTCTCAGGTGGTAGCAGGACCGCGAGGCCCGACTCCTTGGATGCGTTCCATGTAAAGGCCTCATTCGGGGATGCGATGCTCTTTCCCTCACTGTTGTAGATCGCCAGCAACGTCCCCTCAACTGTATCACCCGGCTTGACCTGGTATTCCTCGTATACCTCGTCTGGTATGTGCCACCACAAGGCTCTTTCCCCCGTCTTCACGTATCCTCTCACGAGCATGGGGTCGTACCCGCAGACACCCACACGACATTTCTCAGGCATGCCCACCCTCCTTTAGTCAAGTAGTCGGGTAGTCAAGTAGTCGAGTAGTCAGATAGTCATGGATATAATCTGTATCCCTGTTACTGGACTACTGGACTACCGGACTACCTCGCACAGATTGTGTGAAGTTGTTCGGCCTCCGCTTCCTTCAATGCGTTGCGAAGCTCCTCCACCTGGCTGTAGCAAAAGTCCAGGAACTCGCTTACCTCAGCCTGGCTGAGGTAGTCGCAGTCGTACAGCCTTCCTACATAGGGGCAGACGTGGGTCTCGATCTCTTCCAGGAACTCTTCAGCCAGGAACCCGCCTCCCCCGTCGGGGGGTGCCCACCCGAGATAACTCCTCTGCCAGGTGAGCACCATCCCCTTGAGTGTTTCCAGTTCCTTGCGGACGGTTTCATCCATGCTACGAGCGGCCCTCAAAGGCGTAACACTCCTTGACTATGTTGAAATCCGCTACACACCAGTAGAAGGGCCAGTGGATCTTCATACACCAGCCGATGATGTCGGCCGGCGGGAACTCGGAGCCTTTCAGAACCGGCTTCAAGTGTTTGCAATCCCAGCATATGTGCCCTGTCTCCGGACCGTACTCCGGGACAAGAACCGTGGCCAGGTATTCCTCAGGGGTTAATTCCTTCGGATCGGCATGCGCCATGATCTTGCCACTCCTTTCTGCTTTTTCGGCTCTCCCTGTTTCACCACTCTGTTACTTCACCCTTCGCCAGCTTCTCCTGATACTCCTGCCATACGTCAGGAGACAGCTTCTCGATATCCCACCTGTAAGGGAAGGTTCCGGCTATGCCGGCGCTCTCCGGCTGAGGACGCCATCCGCGCACCGGCCGGCCCCGTATGCTGAACTTCACCATGTCGGGCTCTCCCAGGTAGATATGCCGGGGTAAGCACTTGAAGGGCCTTGTCCTGCCCTCGACACCCGGCAGGTAGTACGTATAGCCCTCCAATGGCTTATCCGCATACAGGGGGCTTGTGTCGGGCTCCTCGCCGGGCCTGTCCTCCGGGCCTTTGTACATGTGGCCCTGGATCATATGGATATAGTAAACTGCTCCACACTCCGCACAGTTGATCGTCCCCTCCCAATTCCAGAAGGTATAGGGGTCCAGGTAGTTGACCGTGTCACACGGTTTATCATCTACGTCTTTCTTACACCAGATGATATCGGTCACAGTGTCCCTCCTTTGATGCTAGATGGCTACATGGCTAGATAGCTAGATGGCTGGATTACTCAAGGATTAGCCATCTAGCTATCCAGCCATCTCTATCATTAGATCCAGGCCTTGTTATACCACTCTTCAATCTGGCTGAGTGGAAAGCCAAGCCAGTCCCGAAGGATCTTCACGTTATCGCCACCCACCGGCCGCCAGATCCAGTTCGTTCTCCTGGGCGTCTTCGACATCATCCCTACGCTGTGGCCGCTTTGGAGCAGGATGTCTCCGTAGAGGGGATCATCCAGCCACCGGACGGTGCCCCGCTCTCGGTAGTGCTCAGACTCGTAGACCTCCCGGTCGTTCATTACGGGTGTGGCCAGGATGCCGGCGTCCGTCAGGATCTTGACGACCTCCGACCTGGACTTGTCGGCGGCCCACCGCTCCAGGGCCTCGTAGATCTCCATCTGCGCCTCGGCCTCGACCCGGTCGTCGTGCGCCTGGTATTTCTCGTAGAGTTCTTTCATCCCGGTGATGTCGCACAGCTCCTTGAAGTCCGGATCCTGGAAGGCAGAGACCAGCGCGTACCGGGCGTCGAGTCTGTCCTGCGGGTTCTCGGCATCCGGGAAGTCGGACTTGCCGCACAGGATAATCCCGTGGGCGGAGAGCTGGGTGTCCCAGTTGCCCCACCGTTGGCGGACGATGCCGAACCGACCGTAGAGCGGCACGGTGTACCCGGAGAAACGGGTTGGAGTCTGCACCTGCGAGAACTCGATCATGGTGCCGGCCCCGGTCTTCCTCCGCCAGTGGAGGGCCGCCAAGACCCCGTAGGCGATCAGGGTGCCGGAAGCCCAGTCGATGACCCAGTTGGAGGCCTTGGTGCAGTGGCCGCCCATGTACTCGTGCATGCCGGTGATGGAGGCGAACCCGGCGTGGGCCTGCCCCAGGATGTCGTAGGAGCCGCCAAAGACCTTCGGCCCATAGCCAAAGCCGCCGCCCCACACGTAGATGAACCGGGGGTTGATCTCCTGGAGGTACCGGTAGCTCATCTTCCACCGGTCGAAGGTACCGGGCCGGTAGAGCTCGGTGAGCCCGTCGCTCATCTCGACCAGCGGATAGAAGACCTGCTCTACCATCTCAGGGATGTGGTAGTCCAGGCTTAAATAGAGCTCGTTGACGTTCGCGCCCAGAAAGCCCATACCGGTACCGGTCATCGGCCGGGTCTCGTGGAGCGGATACAGGTACACCTCGTTGAACGGGGAGGTGTGCCGCATGGCGTCACCCATCCGTGGCATCTCGATTTTGACCACCTCCGCCCCCAGCTCCGCCAGGTTGGCCGCCGAGTGGGGCGTGAAGATGTACATGGTACAGCTCAGCCACCGGACGCCTTTCAAAGACTCGGGCTTTGACCACTCGTTGCCCGGGTCGAAGGCCTGCCGGCAGTACTCCTCGAAGGGTATCTTCGCCTCTTCCAGCTCTTCCTTGCTCTTGATGACCTCCGCCATTTTATATGACCCCCTTTCCCTTGAACTCAGCAACTCGCGTTGGTCCCATGCCGAGCCACCTGCGGTAGATCTCGTCGTTATCTTGTCCTAGCCCTCTGCCCAGCGACTTGATCCGATGCGGCGTCCTCGCCTGATAGGCGTTGGGCGGCGTAGCGTTGAGTATCGTCCCGTAATCGGACTCAACGGGCCAGATCCAGGGTCGATACTTGAAGTGGGGGAATTCACACACCTCATCGATGAACAGGATCGGCCCGGCCGCAATTTCATACTCCAGGAGCGCCTCCTCCGCTTCAACCCGGTTGATGTCCCTCAGCCACCGCGTCGTCACGGTGTAGGTCTTGATCAGAGCGTGCAAGGCGTTCCTGGCCCCCACCTCCTTCAGGAAGGGGTCTTCGTGGATCAGCCGGCCGAACTGAGGGAAGTCCCGCTCAATGCACATGCCGATCCGGTACCAGAGCCGGTCGCTCTGGCCGCCGATCATCATGTAGCCATCTTTGCAGGGGTTCCACTCGTACTGGTTGAGGTTGGGGTCCCAGCCCCCGGTTCGCGACTTGATGCTTTTGTTGAAGCCGTACCAGGCGATATCGAAGTCGAGGATGTCCATCAGGGCCTCGGCCGAGGTGCTCTCGATGAACTGTCCCTCGCCGCTGATCTCATCTCTCCAGTAAAGGGCCGCCAGGATGTTGACCGCCGCCTGCTCCCCGGCCACATAGTCGGCCAGCCAGACACCATGCCTGGTGGGGTCACCCCCTCTGCCCCTGGGCAAGAAATCCTGGGGGAACCCGGTGCTGTGAACGAAGGCGTCTGCGGCCTGGCCGAAGGGCTCGACCTCCCACTGACCGTGCTTCGAGAGCCGGTCCTTGAAGGGACCCCACTGCCCGCGGATACCCACCCAGCAGTAGACCAGCCTCGGGTTGATTTCCGACAACTGCCGGTACCCGATACCCAGGTCATCCGTATAGCCCGGCGGATACCCCTCGATCAGAACGTCAGCTTGCCGGGCAAGGTTCTTGTAGATCTCCCGCCCCTCCTCGGTCTCGACATTGAGCGTGATGTTGTGCTTGTTCACATTCTCGCTGATGAAGTCGAGGCCGGTCTTCTCGCCGGTCTCCCGGTGCTCGAGCATGTACTCCTGTCTCCCGAAGGGGGTCAGCTCCCTCAGAGGATCTCCCTCGGGCGGCTCAATGGCGATCACCTCGGCCCCGGCCTCGCCGAGCAGAGAGGCGGCGAACTTGTGTCCCATCCTCCAGAGACCAAAATCAAGCACCTTGAGTCCCTGAAGGGCTTCCTGTTTTGCGAAGCCGTCCTGAAATCTGACGAGATTCTCCAACCATTGGCAGAACTCTTCCGCCTTCCGCTTCTCGTAGACTTTCACCACGTCTTCTGGCGGTGGCGGCGGCGTCACAGGCCAGGGTCTCTCGTCTGGGTGCATCAGGTCTAGGGTATCGGCCCGACTCGTAATTTTGACTTCTCTTGGTTCCGGCATCGTCTTTCACCTCCATTACTTTGTGTGAAGGGCTGCGAACTCCAGTTCCTACAGACTGTTGAAGAAAGAGTAGCGACGCGAGTTGAACGGGACACAATAGGGGACCGGGTCGCCCCTCGGCGGTTCCAGCATGGTGGCCTGTACCATCTCCGGGCAACCCAAAGCGCGCCTGGCAGAACAGCCAGGACACAACTACATTATAACTCATAAGATGCTCCAGCGTTAGGCCCTAAGGGGGAGTTTGCTGTACAACTAAAGAGTAGTCTTTGCGAGCAGGAAGACTACTCTTTAGTTGTACTACTATGGTATGACATCACTCGGCGATATTCGTGACCAACACGCAAGTGGGGGACTACCTGCGTTCCAATCGAGGTCTTCTGTCTTTCGTCGAAAAAAGGGGGACACTCGAAAGAGCGTCCCCCTTGACTTGTGTGGCTTTGATGCAGCTACCTAGGCCTCGGCAGGTGCCTCCGCCGCCGCTGGCGCTCTAATGACGAACATGAGGATCACAGCGATGGCAGCCAGCACCCCCGAGATGTAGAAGCCGTTGTCGTAGGCGCCGGTGGCCCTGTACACCATGGCGCCGATGCGGCCGGCAGCGACGCCGGCAAAGCCCCAGGAGGTGAAGACCAGACCGTAGTTACCTCCCACGAACTTGGTGCCGAAGAAGTCGGCTGTGGCTGACGGGAACAGGGCGAAGTTGGAGCCGTACGCGCCGTAGATGACGGCGACCGCCAGCAACAGCCCGATGGTCGTGCCGGCACTGAACGGCGTGATGAACATGAGGATGGTGGTGGCCCCGAAGAACAGGAGCATGGCGTTGCGCCGCCCCAACCGGTCCGACACCCAGCCGGAGAAAATCCGCCCGAAGCCGTTGAAGATGGCCCCATAGCCGACGAGCCCGGCCGCCGCCGCGACAGTCATGCCCTTCTGCTGTGCGAACGGGGACAGGTAGCCGATGACCATGAGCCCGGCCGCGGTGTGACAGAGCATGGCCAGCCATAACATCCATCCCTGCGGCATCCTGACCATCTCGCCCGTCGTGTAGTCAACGCGAGCTTCTGCCCCTGTGTCGGTTGTGACGGGCTCCGGCGGCGTGTAGCCCGCGGGTAACCAGCCTTCCGGCGGGTTGATCAGCAACTGAGCGCCGGCAACCACGATGATGAAGAAGAGGATGCCCAGGTAGAGGAAGGTGTTCTGAACACCAACAGCCTCGACCATCCTCGCCGCCAGCGGACCGAAGATCAGGGTAGAGAAACCGAACCCGGCCACCGCCACCCCGACCATCAACCCGCGCATGTCGGGGAACCACTTCACCAACGTAGTGATGGGCGTCACGTAGCTCATGGCGATGCCGGCGCCGGCAATGATGCCGTAGCTCAGGTACAACCACCAGAGACTGAAGGTCCACCTGGCCATGATAAAGCCCAGGCCCATCAGCGCGCCGCCGATCATGCACACCATGCGCGGACCAATGCGGTCCGTCAGGCGCCCAGCGTAGGCCATGACCAGCCCGAAGGTGAGGATGTTGAGGGAGTAAGCCCACGCGACATCCCCGCGCTCCCAGCCGAATTGATTCGAAATCGGGATGAGGAACACGCTCCAGGCATAGATGACACCCAGAATGAGCTGGACCGCCAGCGCACCCACTGCCGTCCACCAACGATTCCTGACTCTCTCTTGAGCCATTGGGAATTACCTCCTTTTGAATCATGGAATAAGGAAAAGAACACTCGAGAAGGTCGGCACGGTGGATATACTACTCGCTTGCTCTAGCTCACTGGCATCCCTCCTTTCCGTTGCTTTCCCATGCCCTCATAGAACCTACGATTGAACTACTGTCGGACCTGGCCGTTCACCAGGCCGGTCTGGAGCGCGTGGACGGCCACCTCGACGCGATTGCGCAGGTGAAGCTTCTCGAGGATGTGTTTCAGGTGGTGCTTGACCGTGTCCTCGGTGATCGAGAGGGCTGCCGCGATCTCCTTGTTGGTGCCGCCCTGGACCAGGAGCTGCACGACGTCCCTCTCGCGCTCGGTCAGCTCATGTCCCGGCATCTCCTCGGCCGGACCTTGCCGGGCCTGGCGGGCGAACTCTTCCAGGATCCGGGTCGCCAGGCTGCGTGGCAGAGGCGCCTCACCCCGGGTGATTCCGCTCAACAGACGGAGGAAATCCGCTGTCCGGAGGCTCTTGAGGAGATATCCGTCGGCCCCACTCTTGATCGCCTCAAAGATGATGTGATCCTCGTCACAGACGGTCAACATGACGATTTTTATGTGGGGCATCTCGGCCTTGATCAGGCGGGTGGCTTGCAGGCCATCGCAGCGCGGCATGCGTACGCCCATAAGGATGAGATCTGGACGCATTTCTCGCGCCTTGGTCAGCGCCTCCAGACCATCCCCGGCTTCGGCGACGATCCGGTATCCGCGCCTGGCTAGCAGGCAGGCGATTCCCTCCCGCACCAGCGGGAAACCTTCCGCCAGGAGTACCCGAAGCGGTACCATGCGCTCACCCCCAAACCGACTAGGTGGCTTGACCGCGCTCGATCCGAATGGAGAGGCTCCTCTTATGTGTCCTGCAATGTCCAATAGAACCATCGCCCGCACCCTGCATAGGCCATGCGCATTGTTGACCCTCGTTGCGTTCTTTGGACCTGACCACTTCTCATACTGGCCTTCTTGAGCTCAGCTCTGAGCCTGCAGACCCGTCACCAGATCAGGGCCAGCTTGTGCCGCGCGATGTTATTCGTTTTAGGTTCTTCTCGGTGTGTACCCGACTATCCCCCTCCAGGTAAGCCAAACTGGATGGGCAGCGGGCCGACGGGAGTCTGTCAGTTGATGGTGAGTCGGTGTGCGTGTGGAGACTAGTTCGGTGTGTTGATGTGAAGCAGTGAGGATATGGAACGACTCCCGCCTCCGCCATGCCCCAATATTATAGCACAATTCTCTCACCAGGCCTGGTCAAAAATTGGTCTTAATCTGGTCTAAGTTCTGTTCTTGCGACTTACTGAGGGCGCGAGTCATCCTTCGCATTTCATGCTGTGTTAGCGCCGGCCAGTCGCCGCACGATGGTCCATTTCCTGCTGTATCTCGGCGGCAG
>JBHHXF010000109.1:0-9409 GCA_046756905.1 Anaerolineae bacterium
GAGGTCTGCCGACCGATGTCCTGTGCGTCGGCGGTCAGGAGACCTTGCCGAACGGGAGGACCGGTCGGGCATGATGAAGTTTCAAGAATCTATCGTGCCGCCGCCGCGCCCATGCCATTCCGAGCGGAGTGAGGAATCCCTGACACCGTACTCGGATAAGTGACTTCTGAAAGGTATTGGGCCTAAATGAGTCCTTGTCGGATGGCCTTCACGACCGCGTGGGTCCGGTTAGCAGCGTTCAACTTCTCCAGCACTTCCTGGAGTTTCTTCTTGACGGTGACCTCGCTCCAGAAAAGCTGTTCGGCGATCTCTCTGTTAGTAGCCCCCTCAGCCACGAGCTGCAGGATGCGCTGTTCTTCGTTAGACAGGCCGGCATCGCGGCGCAGCTTCTCGGTGGCCAGGCTCTGAAACTCACGCAGCACATTGTCTACCAGCAGTGGGCTCAGGAGCCGTTCGCCCTGATGGACAGCCCGGATGGCTGCCGGGAGCGTGTCCAGCGAGACATCTTTCAGGAGATACGCGTGGGCGCCCACCTGCAAGGCGCCGAAGAGGTATTCCTCGTCGTCGTATGTGGTCAGAATAATGATGCGGGTCTCGGGGCGCTCGCGTCGCAGTTGTCGTGCGATTTCGATGCCGTTGGCGCCGGCCATGCGCACGTCCAGCAGCACGACATCCGGCTGGATCTGGGCGACCTGTTCCAGCACCGCCGGCCCGGAGGCGGCCTCGCCGGCTACTTCCAGATCGCCGTACTGGGTCAGCAGGCTGCGAATGCCCTGGCGGACGATGGGGTGGTCGTCGGCAATCAGAATCCGGATCCGTTCCATACCGCTCCCTTCCTGCGTCTAGACCTCGGAGGTCTCCATGGGCGATCTTGCCTGAACACCCAGCAGCACATGTGGGTATTTCCCCCATGGAGAAGGATTTCCAAGACCTCCGAGGTCTTCGAAATACGCGCTCCTACCGCCCATCAAGGGGCACGCGCACGACGACGCGGGTGCCCTGACCGGGCTGCGTTTGAACTTGCATCTCACCCCCAACACTCTGAGCGCGCTCCTGCATACCGACCAATCCCAGGCGGTTATGAGTGTCGTTGTCCACCACCCTCCGGTCAAAACCCTGACCATTGTCCTCGACGACGACGTGTAATTCGTACGGGGTAAAGGTCAGCATCACCTGCGCGTGATCCGTGCCGGCATGTTCTGCCACGTTGTGAAGTGCTTCCTGGACGATGCGATACACGGCTCGCTCCCGCTCGGGGGCCAGGCGGCACATCGGGCCGGAAATGGTGAATTTGCAATGAATCCCCGTGTGTGCCTGATAGTCGTCCACGTGCGCTTCCATCGCCGGCACCAGCCCCGACTCGCTGAGAACGGCCGGATGAAGGTCATAGACAATGCGCTGCATTTCCCCTTTGACCCGCTTCAGGATTTCCTGAGCCGCCTGCAGTTTCTCCTGAGCTACCTCGGGGTGGTCTGGCAAGGATACCCGAGCGGCCTGGGTTTCGTACAGGGATCCCATGATCAACTGCGAAACGCCATCGTGAATGTCATGGGCAATTCGGTCTTGCTCCTCTTCCTGGATGCGGATGGTTTTCTTCAGCAGATGTCGCAACTGATGGGCTTGTTGGGCTAATGCCTCCTTGGCTTCCTGCAACTGCCCGGTTCGGCGCTCCACCCGCGCTTCCAGCTCCTCATTGAGGGCTTTGATCTCTGCGTACAGGCGCGCATTTTCGATAGCCATGACCGCGTTGTTGGCGAAGGCCAAGGCTATCTGCGGTTCTTCGTCTTCGTCGTAGCAGTGATCCAGTTGCTCTAACGCCAATAAGCCGATTACCTCATTCCCCCGCAGCAGCGGCACCACCATGCACCAGTCCACTTCCTCGATATGGCGGAGCCCGTCTGCAAAGGGGGGCTGCCGACCGGGCTGGCAGAATGTGAGGACACGCTTCTCCTGCACCACCTGCTGGAAGTCCTGGTTGGCAGATGTTGGCAACTGATACCCTAACAGTTGCTCCATCTCCAGCTCCGGCCGACCCCGCACGGCCGCCACCCGCAGATGACAGTTCTCGCGGAGCAAGATGAGGCCGGCATCGATGACGAGTACCTGGCCGAGTTGTTTCAGGAGGGTGTGTAGCACGGTGTCCAGGTTCAGGCTGGCGCTGAGCGTCTGGGATACGCGGCGCAGCGTCTCCGCCACCTGGCGCTGGCTGCGCTCCCTTTCGTATAGTTGTGCTTTCTCAATGGCCAGCCCGACGTGCTGACCGACTGCCGCCAGGATAGCCTCATGCTGTGCATTGAATGCGTCAGGCAAGGAACTGGCCAGGTGGATCACGCCTACGACCTCTCGCTGCGTCGTCACCGGCCAGCTGAGGCTGGAGCGAAACCCCTCGGACAGGCAGGGCAGGGCTTCCGGCTGTGCCTTCTGCAGATCTCCAGCCATCTGGGGCTGACGATGCAGCGCCGCCGCACCGCACAGACAGTAGCCCACTGGCATCCGGTCGTCTTGCTCCAGAAAGCTCGAAGACATCCCGCGACTGGCCCGCACGCACAGCACACCGTCCTCCACTACCCGGATATCGGCCGCCTCGGCTTCCGTCAGCACCAGCACCTGATCCAGCACCTCGGGCAGGGTTTCATCCAGATCCAGTGAGCGGTTGACGGATTCGGCGACCTGGTTGAGGGCAGCCAGTTCCTGCGTACGTTCAGCCACCTTATGTTCCAGGCCGGCATAGGACTCCTGGAGCTGGGATGCCATTTGGTTGAATTTCCTGGCCAGGGTCTCCAGTTCGTCACTGGTCTGTACCTGCAGGCGGTAGCCCAAGTCCCCGTGCGCGATGGCCGCTGCCCCTTGTTGGACTGCTTGCAGCGGGTGAATCACCAGGCGCCGCAAGGTGTAGAAAACGAGCAAACTCAGGACCAGGAATACGCCTCCTATAGCCAGCAGCATGGTCCCTCTGCGCTGGCGGATGACACCCTCATACTCCAGCAGTGAAACCTCAGTGGAGATGACGCCGTTGATGGCCCCGATCTCGGCGTGGTGGCAGCGCTGGCATTCGGCTCGCACACGCACGGGCGTCACGTAGCGCACGACGCGGTGGCCGTTTTCCACACGGACTTGCTGCACCTCCTGGCCGGCCAGCGCCTGCCGTTCCAACTCGTCCCCCGGCAACTCAGCCGGCTCTGCGCCAAACTGCCTGATTACCGGGTCGCCTTTCACCACCTGCAATCGGGTAAAGTCTCCTAGCTCCTGCAACCGGGCGATTACCTGGCGGTTGCCCTCGCGGCCACCTCCTTGGCGCATGGAGGCGTATAGGGACTCGAAGGCCATGCGGTTCAGCATCTCGGCGCGGTGCAGCCCTTCCTGCTGAATCTCCTGGCTCTCGGTGATGTACACGACGGTGAGCATGGAGATCATGGCGACGGCGAAGACACCACCGACGAGCAACATGATCTTGGGGTATAATCCTTTCATGATCACATCCTCAGCTTCCTTTTGCGTACTGTGATTCCGCTATCCGTTCCTCAGTCGGTGTTACATCCGCTGCAAATGTGGGTTGGTGTTATCTGGAATCAGCGCCGATTCCGCCCGGATGTGACGTGTAGGTGAGCGTTGTCGTGGGGTATTGTGAAGGATTCTAACACTCTATGGCTTGTCTGTCAAGGCGAGCGTGTCGATCTTATTTCGTGATCGGGGCCGCACTGTGCTATAATGGTGTGGATTTGATAGAACAAGCTGGAGGAATCAATACATGGACGTAGTGGGGATAGCAGGACCACGAATTCGGCTGATTCCACAGGACAAGAAACTGCACCTGGAAGACTATGTGCGCTGGCTGAACGACCCCGCAGTGACACGCTATCTGACGATCAACTGGCCGCTAACACGCCTGGCCGAGGAGCGGTGGTTTGAGCGCATGGCTGAGGCTGAGGACAATCTGGTGTGGGCCATTCACGACGAGGATGGCCGGCACATCGGCAGCACGGGCCTGCACAGGATAGATTGGAAAGAACGACGGGCTACCAGTGGCCTCGTCATCGGTGATAAGGATGCCTGGGGTCAGGGTTACGGCACCGAGGTGATGCTGGTGCGGTCGAAATTCGCCTTTGAGCAGGTTGGCCTGCATCGCATCGAGAGCGAGTGCTTTGCCGAGAACGTGGCCAGCGCGCGCTGTCTGGAGAAAGCCGGGTATCAACGCGAAGGGCTGGCCCGCAAGAAGCATTGGCGCCAGGGTCGCTGGCACGATGCAATCCTGTGGGCTATTCTCGATGAAGACTATTTCGGTTCGACATAAGTCGGTAATCGCGCCGGTTGAGACACGGACCTCAGCCGTATCTTAGCCGGCGCTGGGGCGTTGTCTCCTGTGTGGTTTTCTTCTTACGTTGTGTAGGATTTGATTGAGGTGTATTCAAATCCGTTTGTAGAGGCGATTCCTTGGGGTCGCCATGGGCGGGCGCAAGACCCGCCCCTACCAACCCATTTTGAACGCGCCTGGTTGATCAACAGGGAGGCAGCAGGAATATCTTGAACATGAGAACAAGGCTCACAGTTGGCCTGCTGGTTGCAGTTCTCGCAGCCGGTTGCAGCGCCTTGGGGGGCGTGTCCGCACCACCGGTCGTCTGGACGACGTTTGTGCCGCAAACCAGCCAGAAGCTCCTGGCGTTGACGATTGATCAGCGCGGCATGAAATGGATCGGGACGGATGGGGATGGCGCCATGGCACTGTCTCCCGATAACCAGCAATGGATCCCCATGACGACAACTGCCACCCGAAAAGAAGCCAACACTATCATCGACATCGCCGTTGATTCGCAGAGTAATCTTTGGATTGCGACATTGGTTGGAGTTGCGGTGGTTGGTCCAAATGGGCAAACTACTGCAACCTATACGACGGGCAATGAGTTGCCGGCTGTGCCGCTGCAAGATGTGGCGATCGATGGTGCGGGTAACCCCTGGTTTGCCACCTGGGGTGGGGGTGTGAGTACGCTGGACCAGGCCAGTGACACGTGGACCCGGTATACCCACGCCGAGGGACTGTTGGATGATCGAGTTGCCACCATCCGCATTGACTCTGCGGGGAACAAGTGGATTGGCACGGCTGCCGGCATCAGCCTGTTGACGGCCGATGGCGAGTGGCGCGAGTACGGGCCGGCGTCTGGCTTTGGGCGTGGGGCCGTGTGGGCCATGGTAGGTGACATCGACGGCAGCCTCTGGTGCGCGACCCAGGGTGGTGGCGTCGTTCTCCTGAGCGCAGATGGCCAGCTCTTGGGGACTTACACAACCCAGAATGGCCTGCCTGACGACATGGTGAACGATGTCTTGATCGATACGAACGGCAACAAGTGGTTTGCTACCAACAATGGCCTGGCCATGCTATCCAGTGATCGTTCGACGATAACGACTTTCACTACTGCCAACGGCCTGGGGAGCAACGTCATTACCGAGCTTTCGCTGGACCCGTTTGGCAATATCTGGGCGGCGACTTATGGGGGAGGTCTGAGCCTCTATCAGCCGGCGAAGCAGTAGCCTGTCTCAGCTACCATCGGCGCTGTTGAGTCGTGCGACTGCATCGGCCGCTTTCCTCAGCCGCGGATTCAGTTCCGCAGCCTGGCGATACTCTTCCAGAGCGGTGGTGTAATGTCTGAGACCTTCGTAGGCGACGCCGCGCTGGTAGTGTAGCTCCTCCAAGGCCAGACTCGTCAGGGGGGCGCTGAGTTCGAGAACGCGCTGAAACTGACCCGTCTGATTCAATGCCTCGAACGGTCCGAACTGATACCATAACATGCGTGATGGCAACCCAATCTCGATGGCCCGGTCAAATGCGGCAGCGGCGGCCTCGTATTCACCCAGGCCCAGCAGGCTGTTTCCCAAGTTGAACCAGGCGTAGACGTCGCCAAGGGAGTCGATCTCAGTCCGAGCAGTTTCGGTCGCTTGCTGATACATCTGGTGATCACTCCAGTTATCACCAATTATCGACCGAACAACTGACTCGTGGCTCGGTTGGTACACAGGAATGTAGACCCGATTGAATGGCCGCCACAGCCGGTCAAACTCGCTGTGGGAGAGGCGTAGTCTAGGGCCATTGTAGGAGTCGTTAACAATTATCTCCTGGGTGGTCTCATCATAGCCTCGGACCAGGCGATAGTGGCCCGTGAGTTCGTCGTCTGGCCGGTCGAGCCATTGCTCGACGATGACAGGGATGTTGTTGCTCACCAGACGCTGCAAGGTTTCGATGTTGCCATTGACGCGGACCACGCCTCCGAAGCCCTGGTCGTGGAGGTAGGTAACAATCTCGGATGGGCTTACATTCTTGTCCTGAGGGCCGCCTTTCAGCAATGGTGCTGTGTCGAATTGGGTGAGGAGGAGGTTGTAGTAACTGAGGGCCATCGCAACCGTAGTCGGAGCGCAGTTGTTCATCTTCTGCCAGTCGTGGAGCATCGGTTCCAGCAGCACATAATCCTTCAGAGGCTGCAAGTCGACAGGGTCAAAGACCGGCCGGCCAAGGTGACGCAGTGTGGACAGGTCTTCAACCTCGAGGCTCCCTGGTGGTGGTTGGGTTGGAATGGCCGGAGCCGGCTCGATCGCGGCGATAGAAACGGCGGGGTTGGGAATCACCAGCTCCTGGCCGGCCCAGATCACATCTGGATCCGCCAGGGTGTTAGCGGTCATGAGCTCATCCAGGCTGGTCCCGTAGGCGATAGCAATGCTCCAAAGTGTGTCGCCGGGTTGTACCACGTAGGTTGTGATCTGATAGGTCGCCCTCTCAGGGTCTGCGGGTGGCTGGCCGGCTGCCGGCGCTGCGGTGGCTGTGGGAATGTCAAGAGGCATAGGGCTTGCTGTGACGGTTGCTTTTGGAGGCGCCGCGTGTAAAGTGCTGGTCGTGACCCGTTGGGTCGGCGTCGCAGTGCCGGCGGATTGCGCCGGCTCACGGTTGGCCGAACAGCCGGTCACGGCGGTCAGGAGTAGCAGAGCAACTGAAATATGCTTCAACATTCTCACCTCGTCAGAGATAAGCATAGCAGGAACTTGGAGGAAAAGCCAATGAGCTGAATTCCAGTAACCAGTTTTTGACCAAAATCTGACCTGGAGCACACGAGGTTTGGACCTGTATGTGGTACAAATGAGTGTGTTGATCGGTTGATCGTTTTCTGCATCGTTCGTGAGGCATCTCGCGTGAATTAGGAGGTGATTGCGCCTATGACCTACGTAATCGTTGACACTTGTACAAGGGCGGGCGACTGTGTCGAAGTCTGCCCGGTGGACTGCATCGTTCCTGGACCCAAAGACGATCCTGAGTGGGGAGATCTGTTTTTCATTGATCCCGACATCTGCATCGACTGTGGGGCGTGTGTGCCTGTTTGCCCGCCTGAGGCCATCTTCCCTGAGTGGGAGGTGCCGGCGGAATTTGAGGCTGACATCGAGAGAAATGCCCAATACTTCCTGGAAGGGCCGGGCTACTGGGATTTCGATCTGGAAGAAGAACGCGTCCCGCAGTAGCATAGTTCCATCCAGCCCACGGACGACAGGGCGACACGGCGAGAGTCTCTCGCCGTGTCGCCCTGTTCTTTTCGGGCAGGTTTGTAGTAAGCCACGCAGGTTTGTAGTAAGCCACGCAGCGAAGCGGAGTGGCGTCTTAGACGGGTAACGGCACTCCGCTCCGCTGCGTGCCTTACTACGAACATTAACTACGAGCAATAACTACGAGCATTGTTACTTGATAATGGGACAATCGTGTGATATGATGGGGGTGACACGGTAAACCGTTGGACGTCCTTGATAGCAGGAGGTATAGTGAATGTCTCAACCAAAGGTGTTTGTGACGCGGCTCATTCCAGATGAAGGTCTCGAGTTGGTCAAGGCGGCCTGCGACTTTGACATCTGGGAAGGCGAGTTGCCGCCACCCCGCGAGGTGCTGTTGGAAAAGGTGTCTGACCGGGATGGGCTTCTTTCGTTGCTCACTGACCGGGTTGACGCGGAGCTAATGGACGCGGCGCCTGGCCTGAAGGTCATTTCTAACTACGCTGTGGGGTATGACAACATTGACATCGCGGAGGCCACCAGGCGTGGCCTGCCCGTAGGCAACACCCCCGGTGTGCTGACGGATACCACCGCTGACTTCGCCTTCGCCATGCTAATGGCGACCGGCCGGCGGATCGCGGAAGGGGCTAACTACGTTCGCGCCGGCAAGTGGCAAACCTGGGGACCGCGTCTCTTGCTGGGACGGGACATCCACGGTGCCACGCTGGGCGTCATCGGGTTTGGGCGCATTGGTCAGGCAGTGGCCAAACGCGCCCAGGGCTTCGACATGCGCGTATTAGCTTACGATCCGTACCAAGATCGATCAGTCGCCGCAGCGCTGGGGGTTGAGCTACTGGATAATATGGATGAGGTGTTGCGACAGGCAGATTTCGTCACAATCCACACGCTGCTGACGGATGAGACATATCACCTCATTAGTGAACGTGAGCTGGGGTTGATGAAGCCGACGGCGATTCTGATTAACACGTCTCGGGGACCGTGTGTTGATCCCGACGCGCTGTACCGTGCCCTGCGGGATGGGGAAATCGCGTATGCCGGCCTCGATGTAACCGAGCCTGAGCCGATCAATATGGACAGTCCGCTGCTGGAGCTGGATAATTGCGTAATTGAGCCCCATATTGCCAGCGCTAGCGTTGCGACGCGCGGCAAAATGGCTGTCATGGCCGCACAGAATCTTATCGCTGGCCTGCGTGATGAGCCATTGCCACACTGCGTCAATCCAGAGGTGTACAGTCAGTAGCTACCACGGGCAGATGCGGACCGTTACGGCGATTGTAATTCTGGTTCTAGCCGGCCTGGTGGTATCTCCTGCCGGCGCCGGCCCTGTCGGCTGCGAGGTGCTGGGGCCAGAATGTGGTAAGCCACGCAGCCATTCAATCGCTGGCGATCCGGCGCGGGATTCCACAGGCCAGGTGACGCCGCGTCTGCGCTCGGAGCTGGAGGCCAGGGGAAAGGCTGACGTGCTGGTCTTTGTGCGTGGCCGGCCTGACCTGACGTCTACCCGCTCGCTCTCGACGAAGACAGAGAAAGGGCGATTCGTCGTCGATGCTCTGCAGACCACGGCCGAAAAGACCCAACTTGGCCTGCGCCGCTGGCTGGACGCGCGCGGTGTCGAATATCAACCATTTTGGATCGTCAACATGCTCCGTGTTTCGGCTGATCGCGCCCTGGTGCTCGATCTGGCAGGCCGGCCTAACGTCGAGAAAATTGACATAAATCTTCACGTTTTCAGCCTGGAGCCGGATATCACAGCTCCCGAGCCGCCGACGCCGCTGCTGGTAGCGCCTCCGTGGGGGATTTCTGACATCGGCGCGCCGGCAGTCTGGGCGCGGGGCATTCAAGGGCAGGGGATCGTGGTGGCCGGCGCCGACAC
>JBHHXF010000110.1:0-9402 GCA_046756905.1 Anaerolineae bacterium
GCCGCTCGGCCTGGATTGTCAAATCCAGGCCACAGGGTGACAGCATCAGCTTGAATTAGCCACTTCAGCGGCCGGACCTGGCGATCCGGCGGGAGCGGCTGAGTAGTAACCTCACATTGAAGCAAGGAGACAGGCCAATGACCGACATGGTGAAGCTCGCTGACGTCGAAACCGAACTGCGTGAGAGCCTGGAACGGGGTTACAGCGCACGTGCCCGGGCTATCCTGGCCGACATGCACCCCGCCGACATCGCCGATCTCCTGGACGTGATGGATGAGGACCATCGCCTCCAGGCGTTCAGTCTCCTGGAGGACGAAATCGCCAGTGAGGTGCTGGACGAGACCCAGGCAGAAGCGACACTGGACCTGCTGGAAGCTGTCCCCGACGAGCGCCTGGCTGACCTGCTGGAAGAGCTCCCCATGGACGACGCAGCCGAGTTGCTGGGGGATCTGCCACCCGCACAGGCGGAGTCCTTGATCGCGTTGATGGAGCCGGAGGAGGCGGCCGAGGTTCGAGGTTTGCTCGAATATAGCGACGAGACCGCCGGCCGGCTGATGACCGAGAAGGTCGTCCGCATTCGCCGGCGCTGGACAGCCCAGGAGACCATCGAGTATCTTCGGCATATTGATTCTGAAACGGAGACGCTGGCCTATCTCTACGTCGTGGATGATAACGACCGCCTGGTCGGTGTCGTGCCTCTCCGCGACCTCATCACCGCGCCGGCCAACACATTGATCCGAGACGTCATGGAGCCGGACGTTATCTCCGTGACGGTCGACACCGATCAGGAAGAGGTCGCTCGTCTGGTGGCCAAGTATGACTTCTTCGCGATTCCCGTGGCGGATCGCGCGGGGCGGTTGGCCGGCATCATCACCCACGACGACGTGGTGGACATCCTGGAAGAGGAGTTCACCGAGGACGTGCACCGATTGGGTGGTTCGCAACCGTTGGAGCGGCCCTACTTCGCGCTCTCGATCCCGCAGGTGGTTCGGAAGCGCGCCGGCTGGCTGCTGTTGCTGTTTGCAACCGGCGGCCTGATGTCCGGGGCAGTGATGCGCTACTTCGAGGCCGAGCTGGCCACAATGGTTGCTCTGGGAGCCTTCATCCCGCTCGTGACAGGAACGGGCGGCAATGCTGGCTCACAGACAGTGGCAACAGTCATTCGCGCCCTGGCCTTGGAGGACGTTCGTACCGGCGACCTGCTGCGAGTACTGGTCCGGGAAGTCATAGCGGGCCTGGGTGTCGGGGTGATGCTTGGTATCATTGGCATGGCGCTGGCCCTGTTCTGGGAAACCGGCCCACACCTGGGGTGGACTTTCACCCTGACACTGGTGGCGGTGTGCGTCTGGGCTAACGTGTTCGGCGCTCTCATCCCCATCATTGCCGACCGCGTTGGCATCGATCCGGCCGTCGTCTCCACCCCATTCATTACCACCGTCGTCGACGCGACGGGCCTATTCATTTACTTCTCGCTGGCTAAGGTTATTCTTGGGATATGAGAATCGTTAGATGACGAGGGGGAGGTCCCTGGTTGGCAAGAGGTCGAAAGTCGTGGGGGCGGCATGATACTGTGTCAACCAGGCCGGCAACTGGCGGACGTCGGTCAGGTGGACTCCCGGCCAGTCAGCATATAAGCCCAGCGGGTCAAGATGGACTCCGCCCAGACCAACCTGGTTGGCACTCCAGACATCGATATAGAATACATCGCCGATATACAGCGCGTTGGCCGGCTGCAGGCTCAGTTCGCGCAAGGTCACTTCAAAGATAGCCGGGTGAGGCTTCTCGACACCAAGAACGGCGGAGTCGAAGACGTGTTCAAAGTATTGAGCCAGATCCAGGTCGTGCAATATCTCGGCCGCTCGACCGTCAGAGTTAGAGATGACCGACATGCGATATCCTTGTGCAGCAAGCTGAGACAAGGTCGCATCGACCCAACTGAAGGTAAAGGTCCACAGATTTTTCTGGCGGTGGCGGGCTTCGGCGGCGTGCGCGATGACATCAATGGCCGGGGTACCAATGCCGAGTAGTTCAAAAAGGGCACGCGCGTAACCACGCGGCCAGACTTTGGGAAACCGGCCATGTTGTCGGACATAGGCGTCCAAGGTGTAGATAAGCTGGTAGTGGCCGGCGAACAGTTGCTCGCCGGTTACCTCTATTCCCTGTGCCTGAGCCTGTTGGGCGAGGAAGGACTGATCTGGAAAGACCAGTGTGCCGCCGGCATCGAATAGAAGGTAAGGTAGATCGGTGCGGAACAGCATTTGGCACTTCAAAACAGGATACCGACCGAGGGAACCATTCGTTCGTAATGTACCCGAGGTAGCCCACGACGGTTGCCGGGCACGACGGCCTGTCCGCCCAGATAGTAGGCCTGGGTAGAGCCACCACCGTCCAGATTCACCGCGTTCACAGCGCCGGCCTCGACCAGGAGATCAACCAGTTCGACTAGTGTAGCCCCGTAGCTGTCCACACCGGGAATCCCCACACCACGTTCTACACCAGCGACCACGACCAGAACCAAATTGCCAACATCATCTGCGCCCAGCCCTACACGCGCGTAACGACCCTGGTCGACGCCGGTTTGAAAGTCAGTGGGCACCGCGCCAATTTGCCAGGCGCCATCGTCAAGCGCCCGACTGGCCCAGAACTGTTCGTTGTCCTCCAGATATGTGTTGGTCAGCACGGAACGACCGTCCTGAAACAGGAGGGGTCCCGCTTGCATCGCCTGTTTGATGGTCTGGTGTTCCGGGTTGACGAAGTGGTAGTTGAGCAGAAACCGTGTGCGTAGGGCGTTTCGCAGCTCACTGACGGTGGCAGGCGAGAGGACACCAGGCGCAAACGAAATCACAAAGCCGTTTTGCGGCAGAGCTAGATTGCCACCCATTTTCCAGCCGACAATACGGCGGTCAACGACAGTTAGTTCAAAGCGACCGGCCTCGGTCGGGGTATAGCCCAGCACGCGCCCCCGGCTGGCGACGCCGTAGTAACGGGTGTAAAGGGTCAGATCAGAGGGCCCGTCATCGTTGAGGGTGAATGGGACGGCTCTGGTCGGCAGTGGGATGTGGCGGGGCAGCAGGCGGAGGCCGTTGGGCAAGGTGATACCCAGGTCGCTCAGAGCAAAGAATCCAACTTTCCAGCGTCCGTCGCCATGGCTAAAGATAGCCCCCCGACGGTACAGGGGCGGGCGATGGATGATCCCGTCGCTCACCCAAAGGTTGTAGGCTTCGCCAAGCGCCGAATGGTAACTGAAAAAGTCGTCTTCTTCCAGCAGAAAGAATGAGGTGTTAAATACCAGGCGGGGGCGTTTTCGCCAGACAACATCGCTCAGGAAACCACAGCGGTCAACGGCAATCAGGTCTTTGTACACGTCCACGGGAATATCACCGAAGTCCAGGCGCTCTGGTGGTCGGCGGCCGGGACCCAACTCAAGATGCAGGCGATTCTGGGACGCCAGCCGGCGGATGACAGCCTGGCCGCGCCGTCGCCATTCACTTTCCGACTGCGGCGTCGCAACCCGCCACGTCCCCTTTTCGTAACGCAGCCAGCCCCGGCTCAACAGAGCGCGCATTGTGTAGGTGATGAAAGAGTTGGCACTGAGTAACTCCTCGCCACTGTCGGTGATGTGGGAGAGATCAGGAAAGACCGCTCCCACAGGCTGGTCGCGCTCCAGCCGCAGGAAGGCGATGATAGCCGGCCGGCTTTCGCCTTGCTCACAGACCTTAAAGTAACGCCAATGAGCGATGTCTTTGAGCTTAGCTTGGGGATCACTCTGGTCTATGTCGCTAAAGTGCAGGCCGGCGGACAGGAAGCGCACGACGATGTAGTCAGAGAAAGTGCCATCCGCATGGTGAAGGCGGCCCTGAGTCATGCCAATATCTGAAGAATCAATCATTGGGTCCAACTATCTCAGACCGGTGGTGGCGATCCCTTCAACGACGTAGCGCTGAGCGAGGATATATACAATCAGCAAGGGCAGGATCGATATGACGGCTCCGGCCAGAAGCAGGTTCCACTGCGCCCCGAACTCATTCTGAAACGTAGTTAGCCCTATCGTCACTGTGCGTAGAGAAGAAGTAGAGATATAGAGCACGGGTCGCAGCAACTCATTCCAGTTGTGGATAAAAGCGATCAGGAACAGTGTGGTCATCGCTGGCATGGAGAGAGGCAAGAAAATGCTTCTATAGACCCGAAATGTAGAAGCACCATCCAATATAGCAGCTTCCACTAGTTCGTCTGGGATGCCGGCAAAGAACTCGCGCAGCATAAACGTACCAAAGGAACCGACCAGGAATGAGGGGACGATAAGCGGCAAATAGGTATCAAGCCAGTCGAGCTTGGCCATCAATAAGAATTCCGGGATGATGACCACCTCGGTCGGAATCATCGCGGTGGACAGTAAGAGAGCAAAGAGAAACACGCTCCCCCGAAACTTCATACGCGCGAAGGCAAACCCAGCCAGTGACGCGGTGATCAACTGGCCCATGGCGGCCATAAAAGCGACAAAGAAGCTGTTGCCAGTGTAACGCAAGAAGTTGTGTTTGGTCAACACCTTTATGTAGGCATCCCACATCCCTGGCTTAAACAGCAGATCGGGATACAACTGAGGTGGCAGCGAGAAGATCGCCCCGCGTGATTTGAAGGTGGTGGCAACCATCCACAGGAAGGGGAATATGGTGATGAACGCAAAGAGAAGAAGGATGAGATAAGTTAGCAGCATCTTAAACAGGCGATACGGGCGTATTGAGGTGATTGTGTTTCGCTCTTGCCTTGCCGGCCGTATGGAACGGGCAACAGTTGCCATCGAATTCTCTCTAAAGCGCATACTCAACCCACCGGTTCTTCATTTTGAAGGAGAGCAGGGTTGCAAGAGCGACAAAAACCAATAGTAATAACGCCAGAGCGGAGGCAAATCCCATACGGCCGTAGACAAACGCGTTCTGATAAATGTAGAAAGCCAGCGTTGTGGAGGCATTGCTCGGCCCGCCGCCAGTCATGGCAAAGGTTACCTCAAACGTCCTGAAAGCCTCAATCAGGGTGATGACAAAGACGAAAAAGGTTATTGGCGAAAGGAGCGGCAGGGTTATTTTGAAGAACTGATCACGGCGGTTGGCGCCATCTATGGCAGCCGCATCATACAAGCTATGGGGAATGCCTTGCAGCCCGGCCAGGAAAATGAGCATTTGAAAACCAGC
Source organism: Anaerolineae bacterium (assembly GCA_046756905.1). GTDB lineage: Bacteria > Chloroflexota > Anaerolineae > Epilineales > JAANWY01 > JBHHTZ01. The sequence continues at coordinate 5,190 of JBHHXF010000110.1, forward strand.
TTGCTTCCAGATGGAGACAATGGCCAGGGCGGGCAAAGCCCAGGTTCTATCGGCCAACCAGGCCGGCGGATTGCTGATGTGGAGAAAGGTCTTTAGAAAGTAGTTCAGCACGCCAAAACGGGTGGCAAAGATCCAGTTCCAGGCCATGGCTACCGCTACCATGGCCGTAATGTATGGCATGAAGTAAAGTCCCCGAAAGAAGGCAATACCGCGTAGTTTCTGATTCACCATGACTGCCATGAGGAGCGCAAGCACCATAACACCGGGTACAAAGATGAAGGAAAAGACCACGGTGTTCTTGAACACCAACCAGAATGTCTGGGAGCTTATCGCCTCACTGTAGTTGCTCAGGCCGAGAAATCGGGGTGGGGTTTGGACATTCCAGCGGGTGAAGCTGGCCAGGCCAGCAACGGCGACCGGACCCAGCCGAAAGACAAACAGACCCACAATCATCGGCACAACAAACAAGTAGGGGGTAATTCTGCCGTGTTTCATGGGTCTACCTCATCCCTTTCTACCAAGGAGAGCCATCTCACCCGTGACCGCCGCCTTCTGAGCACGGGTGCTGGGGTGCTGGGGTGCAAGGGTGAAATGTGCAAGGGAGCACGGGAGTCGGGGAGCAAGGGCGAACAGCCTAGACCGCATGAGGGATTAGATTCTTCGCCAATCGGAAAGAGTAACACACCACGAAGATGCGCAGACGTCCCTTCCCCCCTCTAACTCCCCCCAGAGGGGGGAGAACAGGCTGCCCCCCCTTTGGGGGGGATTGAGGGGGGGCAGCGGTGTGCGACTTTTTCTGTCTGGCGATTTTTCACCCTCGCACCCTTGCACCCGTGCACCCCGGCTCCCCTGCTCAGATCAGGGATAGAAGCGTTCCAATACGCCGTTAGCGTGCTCGGTCATATTGCGGATTGCCGTATCAAGGTCAGTGACGCCGTTAAAGACATCGTCAAGCTGGCCTTGCATCCCAGCCCCGTCGGTGTAGCCGCGCCACTCACCCCAACCAGGGGTAAAAGTGGTTGGCCCAGTCTGGTTGGCCCATTCCAGGATGAAATCCTTGTTGGGGGGCTGCTTGTCCTTTTCCAGAAACTCTTCCGACAGCGCAACGGGTTTGTAGATGGGCACCTTACCGCCAAAGGTCAGGTCGATGGTGCGGGCCGGGCCGGTCACGAACTTGATGAACTCCCAGGCTTCGTCAGGATGCTCACAAGTGGCGGCGATGGTCATACTGTCGGGCCAGCCGTAGGCGCTGTCTTCTGTGGCTCGTGGACCACGCGGCACGGGCGCGATGGCCCATCGGAAAGCGTCGCCGATGTTCTCGCGGTTGCCGTTGATATTCCAGGCGCCGTCCACCCACATGGCAGCCAGACCCAAAGGGAAGACGTCTTGCTGGCGCACACCTTCCATCTCCTTGGGCTCCGGCGCAACGCCGTGCTCGTGGATCAACGAGTCGAGGAAGGCGAGTGCCTCGATTGCGTTGTCGTCCGGCTCAAAGCGGGACTTGGTCTCATTCAGAATGCGCCCACCGTTCTGGTAGACCCACGACTCGACGTGTGCATAGCGACCATAGAACCAGAACCCGAATTGGTCAATCGTGCCATCACCGTCTTTGTCCACCGTCAGCTTCTTAGCGGCATCCAGAAAGTCGTCCCAGGTCCAGCCCTCCTCCGGGTGAGGCACGCCGGCCGCATCAAAAGCATCCTGGTTGTAGAAGAGCACTGTTTCCACAAAAGCAAAGGGGAAGGCGTGCATATCCCCTGTGTTTTTGTCACGCACAACATCAAACACGCCGGTGTAGTAATCGTCGGGGTTGATATCGCGGTCGACGTAGGATTGCATGTTGGCCAATAGCCCGTCGCTGATCCACTGATCAACAAAGCCGGAGCTCATGTTGAACACGCATGGTAGATCGCCGGCGGCGGACAGTGCGCTTACCTTGGTCCAGTAGTCGGGCGTCCCGATCACCTCAAGGTCGACGGTGATGTTGGGATATGCTGCCATGAACTTATCAACCATCTGCTGCTCTTTTTCTTCGAAGGACGGATCCCACATGAAGTAGCGCAACGCGATAGGCTCCTCAACAGCCGGCGCCTCGGTAGCAGCCGCCGGGACCTCGGTGGCTGGGGCCTGGGTGGGAGCTACACAAGCCGTGAGCACCATTGCTCCAACGACAATGAGGCTCATAAGACCGAACATCTTTCGTTGGTTCATCTTTTTCCTCCTCGTATATGCTGTGCTATGGGGACGCCACAGCCCACCGCACAGTTCACAACAATGTGTATTGTCTCAAGCTTACGCCGTCCGAAGGTTGCGTCTCGTCTATTCCCACCCCCTTGACACACCGGCGCATCTGGCTAGTCGATGATGGCGGAGTGTCACTTCACGCACTCGAATATCGACAACATCTCCCTTATACAACAACTTCCACTATTTGTCAATAGCCAGCGCTTTGAACGTCGAGGTACTGCTGGGTGCAAGGGGTTCAACGCCGGCGCTGGCGGAGGGCACCCATCAGCCACAAGGCGCCCAGGGCGATGAAAGGCAAGAGACAGAGCAGCGTCCCGACCCACCTCGGGCCTGGGGGGGTCGCTCGCACCTGGAAGGCGGTCTCGCCGTGGCCGGCTGACCCGTCCAGCACCAACCGGACCTGCCACATTCCCTCGGCATCGAAGGGGATTTTAGCGACGAACCGCTCCCGATCCCGCGTCGTCTGGCGCTCGGCGCGGTAGCCGGCCGCGGTCGCATGGCCATCTTCGGGCTGGATCCAGAGGGTGACCTCCGTATCAGTCGGGATGGGGTCGCCAGCCGACAGCGTGGCCTGCACGATGAACGTCCCCACGCCAACGTCGGGGTCGGCCAGAGCGGAGATGGTGTAGGGGCCGGCGATCTGTTCCAGCAGCACCGGGTAGGGACCGCCGCTGTGGGCCAGAGCTCTGGATGGCCAGGTCAGGGATGCCAGAAGTATGCCGAACCACAGCAGAGATCGCCACGGTCGGTTGCGTGGACTACCCAGCACTTCTCACTGTTTCCCCTACCACCGACCAGCCTGCTGCAGGAGGTCATGTGCCCAGGCGGCGGCAGTGGGGTCCAGTGCAGGATCAGGTTCAGAGGTGTAATCTATCCGCAGGTCATACCGCACCTGGTCGTAGATCTGGGCTAGCAACTCGCCCAGGGCCAGGGTGGGCTCCGTCTCACCTTCGCGTAATGGTATGGGGATTTCCGGGATGGGTTCTTCAAGGTAGAATGGATAGAGCTCGGCCTTGGGCCGCTCCCACCCGCGGCTGACCAGCATGCGGTAGTGGCTAGAGGGAGCAGGGTCCATTGGCATTGGCTCCCAGGCCCTTAGCAGGTCCATTTCCACCAGATTCGTGAGGCCCTCCAGCACCTGGCGGCGCTTCCGTTCGTAGCGTTGTCGGTCTTCGCCCGGCTGCTTGTTGGAAGGGGAGAGGACCTCAATGACCGTGATCACTTCGTGGGTGGCCCCGTCCCGGACCTCCAGGTAACGTTGCCGCACCCGGTCATACAACGGCAACTCAACGGTGACAGGGCGTTCCAGCACAGCTTCACGCACGGTACCGGCAGGAGCCACCGACGGCGCGTGGGTCGGGCCGACGACGGCCACGTCTGGCCGGCCAACGAAGGTATCAGCTTCGACAGCCACTACATACGTCCGTTCTTCAACCGCTACGTAGTAGTGAGGGGCAACTTGTGGTACCAGCGAGGCTTGAATGGCGTGGATCAAATTGAAATGTACATCAGGCCATAACGTTGGCCGCTCCAGATAGGGATCCATCCCGGGAAACGGCGAAGGCATTGCTGTCACCTCCATACAGTCAGCAAGCTTATCCCGACAACAGGGAGGGTATAAGTGTCATTTGCAAAGTATACCATACCTTCGGGAGGAACCAAAAGCAGGGGAATCAGCGCCGAGCTAGAGGAGGGTGTTTAGACGGGTCGAATCGGGAACTCGACTTTGGCGCGGGCGCAGAGCGCCCACTAACCATAGGGCGCCCACAATAATGAAGGGCAACAGGCAAAGCAACGTGCTGGCCCACCTCGGGCCTGGCGGGGTCACTCGTACCTGGAAGCTGGATTCGCCGTGGCCGGCCCATCCAACACCAGCCGCACCTGCCACATGCCCTCGGCATCGAAGGGGACCGCAGCGACGAACCGCTCTCCGTCCGGGGTTGTCTGGCGCTCGGCGCGGTAGCCG
>JBHHXF010000111.1:0-9378 GCA_046756905.1 Anaerolineae bacterium
GAGTTGGGCGCCGACCCGGCCAACGAGCGAGTGCGGCGGGGCTGCGAGTATGTCTTGAGCCACAGCATCGCGCCCAACGGGGCATTTTCAGCTTACCAGAAGCCGGTGAATAGCGGTGCGGTTCACTGCCTGAACGGCAATCTGTTGTACGCCTTGCAGCGCCTGGGCTTCGGTGATGACGAGCGTGTGCAGGGGGCGCTGGACTGGCAGGCGCGGGCCATCACCGGCGAGGGCGACTTCAAGTATCTCAAGTCGGGCACATGCGGGCCGGCCTTCGCCTGCAGCGTCAACGAGAGCCAGCCCTGCGGCTGGGGCGCCAACAAAGCCATGCGGGCACTGCTGGCAGTGCCGCCCCATCGACGCACCCCGGTCATTGGGCGGGCCATCCGGGCCGGCGCTGACTTCCTGCTGAGCCGCGACCCCTCCGTGGCCGACTACCCCTTCACCACGCGGGTCAGTTCCACCTGGTTCAAGTTCGGCTTCCCGCTCAGCTACTGGAGCGATGTGCTGGAGACTGCGGCGGTGCTGGCGGAGGCTGGCTACGGCAGCGACCCACGCCTGGCCAATGCGCTCCAACTCATCCTGAGCAAACAGGACGATCTAGGCCGTTGGAAGCTGGAGAACTCGCTCAACGGCAAGATGTGGGCTGACATTGAGGAGAAGGGACAGCCCAGCAAGTGGATCACCCTGCGCGCGCTCCGCGTCCTGAAGCGCGCGCGAGTGGCTACCCCCTGACACTGCTTGTAGTGAGCCGTTCGTAGTAGGCAACCGTTCAGGCAGTCTCAAACTAGGCGCATAAGGTGACCGGCACTTGCGAAATCGCACCAAAAGTGCGCACATCCGGGTCAGAAGAGGCGGTTGTCGAATGAAAACGGGCTTGGAAGTGCCGGTCACCTGAACGCTTACCGTAGTAGGACACGCAGCGGAGCGGAGTGGCGTCGATACGGCACTCCACTTCGTTGCGTGCCTGACTACGAACATGTTGTGGGAGGACACCCATGAACGAGTTGACAATGTGGTTGCTGGAAGGCCCACCCTGGGTGCAGTACCGAACTCGAATAGATCTGCTGGGGCAGATAGAAGATGACCCGGAAGTGCAGGCAACCCGACGGGCGATGCTCACCCATCCCCAGGTGCAGGCACTGTTGGAGGAGCTGGCCGGCTGGCCTGGTCCCCCACTCAAGCGTCACAACGACGCAACCCACCCCTTGCACAAGCTGACCTTCGTCGCCGACCTGGGCCTGCGGGCCGGCGACCCCGGTGTGGATCCAATCATCGAGCGCATTCTGGCCCACCAATCGCCAGAGGGCGCCTTCCAGGTTCAGGTCAACATCGCCCCACGCTACGGAGGTACAGGCGAAGATCAGTGGGCCTGGATGCTGTGCGACGCGCCGCTGGTTCTCTACTCTCTGCTCAAATTCGGCCTCGCGGCGGAGCCCCGTGTACAGGCAGCCGCTCAGCACCTGGTGGACCTGATCCGCGACAACGGCTGGCCCTGCGCCGTCACCCCCGACCTGGGGAAGTTCCGGGGGCCGGGGCGCAAAGCCGATCCCTGCCCCTACGCCAACTTGGTCGCCCTCAAGGCCCTGTCCCAGGTGCCGGCCCTGCGCGACAGCGACGTCTGCCGCACCGGAGCCGAGACGCTGCTGAGCCTGTGGACGCAGCGTCGGGAGCGCCGGCCCTATCTGTTCGCCATGGGCACGCATTTCACGAACCTGAAAGCCCCCCTCATCTGGTACGACATTCTGCACGTGACCGATGTGCTTTCGCAGTTCCCCTGGCTCCACGAAGACGTTCGCTTGCAGGAGATGGTCGAGATCGTAGCGGCCAAGGCCGATGAGGAGGGACGCTTCAAGGCGGGGTCGGTCTGGAGAGCGTGGAAAGGGTGGGACTTCGGGCAGAAGAAGGCCCCCTCTTCCTGGTTGACACTCCTGTCCCAACGAGTTCTGCGGCGAGCAAATCAAGGGGGAGCAATCTGATGACCGAAGTAGCGAAGGAGGGGCCGACACAATGACCGAACTTCAAGAAAAGCTGAATAGCTGGCAGGAGGCCGGCCTGATCTCGCTTGACCAGGCCGAGTCCATTGCCGACTTTGAGGCGCTGGTTGAGCAGCGCCGTGTATCCATCCGCGAGTTCTTCGTCTACGTTGGAGGATTATTCGTTCTGATGGCTGTGGGCTTCGGCCTGCAAGTGCTTTGGGACGACCTCACCTGGCTGAGCCGTGTCCTCGTCGTTGCGGTGCCAACTGCGATGCTCTGGGGTGTTGGCGAGACACTGCGCCGGCGTGATAGCCCCATGCTGATGCGTGGCGCCAAAGTCTGCTGGATGGTGGCTTCCTGGCTGACCGCCGTCCTGATCGCTGTTATCCTCAATGAATGGCCCGGGCTCAATCTCGAAGAACCGTGGCTCGCTTTATGGTCCAGTCTTGGCGCGCTACCGCTGGCGATCATCGCACTCCTGGTCTTGCCCGGTTTTCCCCAGGGGGTGGCTCCGGCTGTCCTGACCGCGATCCTCTCGATTAGCATCACCAACCTGGTTGCTGAGACATGGGCGCCTGGGGTCCGGTGGGCAATGTATTTGCCCTGGGCAGTCGCGGGAGCCATCGCGTTGGTCGCCGCCGAGGTCGCCCGCCGGCATGATGAAGGCAACCTGGTCTGGCTGTTCAACCTGGCCGGCGCCTGGGCCTGGCTGTATGCGGCCTTGATCGTCAGCTTGGAGGATAAGCTGCCGGTCTGGGAGACGTTGCTGCTCATTGAGAGCTTGGCCATCATTGCCTGGAGCGTGGTCCGGCAATCAAGGGTCCTGCTCTACAGCGGCGCCTTCTTCCTGCTAGTGTACATCGCCGATATCAATTTCGAATACTTCCAGGATCAATTGGGGTTGCCGGCGGTGTTGCTGATCACCGGTGTGGCCCTGATCGCCGTTGGATTGGGCGTGGATCGGCTGCGCCGGCGGGAGATATCAGCCTAGCACCTCATCAATCTGATTTTAAGGTGTTGGAGACCCTTTCATAATTGATGTTCACAAGACTTCCGAAGTCTGTTGATGGCCTTCGACAGGGATCACAAGCCGAATTCAGGCTCAACCTCGCTCGTTATTGGTCTTTCTCAGACTTCGGAAGTTTGATTTGAGAGAGTAGATCGTGCGCAACGATTCGTTTTGCTCCCGACGCGTTGCCATACCTCTGTGCACAACATTCTGCGTGCTGACCCTCGGCTTGGTCGCCGCTCGCGTGTCGGCCAGGGCCGCCGCCGCGCCTATCAGCGCGCCGGGCGTGCCACAGCGACCGCTGTATGCCCTGCTCGAAGCGAGTCAGACCCCCTCCCCCGACGGCATCTACCCCGTCTTCAGGCCGGCAGACCCCGCCTCGCAGCCGGCCCGCGATGCGGTGCGCCTGTTGGAACACCAGGGAGTCACCGTGGAGCCGCGGGCGCTGTGGATGGCTCAAGAGCGGGCGGCCGGCGAACATGAGGCATATTTGCAGGATCTGCGCCAACGGCTGCTGGCCGGCCAGGTGAGGGTCGATTCTGCACTGCCGCCCCAAATCTGGCTGCGCAACCCCGACACGGAAGTGGGTGCGGGCGTGTTCGACGTCTACCGCAGCCTGCCCAGACCCTACCACTTCAACCTGAACGCCGCAACTATCGTCGATCTGCGCACCGTGCCAGGCGTCGATGCTGAACTTGCACGCCAGATTGTCCAGGTTCGAGATAAGCGCGGTGGGTTTGATCGCCTGGAGGGGTTAGCCGGCGTTCCCGGCATGACGCCCGAGACCATGGACCGCTTCCGCAACATGCAAAGCGCCATGTACGTATGGATTAATGAGGGGGCGAGCAATCCAGAGGATGTGGCGCTGAGCCTGTCGCCAGTGATCTGGTTGTTGGTGTGGCGGCTGCTCGCGCAACTCGCTCTGGCCTGGGTCGTGGCCGGCCTGGTCTTCGGCGTCGGGCGCACGTTGCAAACGATAACTGCGACGCGCCTGGGACTCGAAGTGAGCTCAACTGACGATGACCACGCTGGTGGGAGGGCACGCTCGATGGTCAAGCGCGGGGGAAGGGTTTTCATCATGGTCTTCCTGCCGGTGACGCTGTTCTTCCTCGTACAATTGCTGCTGATCGCGTTCAACAGCAGCCGGCAGGTTTCCCCGCTGATCTTCGCCCTTGCGGTGTGGCTCATCCTTGTCCTGCTCCCTGCAGGCCAGCGGGCTATCCGGCGCAGGCAGAGCAGCGGTGTCGCGCTCCACCACGCCGGCTGGGCGCTGATCACGTATGTTGCCATGTTCGCTGCGCTGGGTTGGTTGGCCGGCGTCTGATGCATCGTTAGACCTCGGAGGTCTGGAACGGGCACCCGGTAGCAAACTAGCCCAAAACTAGCTCGAACTTCGCAAAGAAAGTTACCTCTGAGACCTCCGAGGTCTGGACACTGATTATTTTGAAAGGTCTTGGCTTTGAGACAGAAAGGAGGGTTCCCGTGTCACCGGACACTTTCGGCAATCTGTTGATCATTGTCGGCGGACTGTGCGGCGTAGGTGTGCTCGGCCTGTTCGTAGCCAGCCTGATCTGGGTGTATATCGATGCCCAGGCACGGGGCAAGACGGGCTGCCTTTGGTCACTGATTGCCTTTTTCACCTGGCCGTTCGGCGTTTTGGCCTACTTTCTCCTGCGCGACAAGCCAGTGAAACTTTGAAGGCCGCCTGCCAATGATCCGTTCCACGACGGACCGCCCCGTCCTGCCGCACTATGCCTTCTCTACCACATGGATTCTCACCACGGTTGGCCTGGGTTGGCTCGTGCTACAGGGGCATCACGACTTTGAGTCCAGAGTAACCGTCCCCGCTTTGGTGGCCATGCTTGTCTGCACCGCGACCCTGATGTGGTGGCTGCCGGCCCCGTCGCCGATGGAGCAGCCGGCGACTACCCCCACGCGGCGCGGTTGCTTCGCCCTGGCCGTCGTGGGCCTGGCAGGTATCCTCTTCGGGCTGGTCGCGCTGGCCGGGAGAGCACTTCTGGTGGCTTTTCCAGTAGCGGCCGTCGTCGCGTTGGCCGTGCTGCGGCAGCGCCCTTCCAGGCAAGAGGTGCTCTACTCCCTGGGACTGGCCCTGGTGGCCGGGATCGCCGGCCTTGGTGCTGGCTGGATCACAGTGGACGTGCCGCCCACGTTGTGGGCCGGCTTGCAGGTGGCGCTCGTGCTGACCGGGCTCCTCGCCGGCTGGGCCATCCTCCGGCACGTCGGTCTCCTGGAGATCGGTGTTGGCCGCAGCCTGTTCCTCACTGAGGGCACAGTCGCCGCACTGCGCAGCTTTGGAAGGGGTATGCTCATCGGAATACCCTGGGCACTGCTGCTCGTGGCGCTGGGTGGCTCCAACAACGACACGTGGGTGCGATTGTGGTGGCAGCCGTTGGTAGCGATCCAGCCTGGCATTGCCGAGGAGGTGTGGGGGCGTGTGTTCCTGATCTCGCTGCTCTTCCTGGCTTTGCGGCGTGTGGGTCGAACCAGGCTTGCGCTCACCGGTGCCGTGGTCGTCGCCGGCTACTGGTTCGCTTACCTGCATACCGATCGTGGTCTGAGTCTGAACACCGTTTTCAGTACACTCATGATGGGCACCCTGTACAGCCTGCCTCTGTCCTACATCTGGCTCCGCAGTGGCCTGGAGACGGCTGTCGGCTTTCACTTCTGGCAAGACTTCGTGCGTTTCGTTGCCGCCTTCCTCCTGAATCAGAGCTCGTGGTTGTGATGATGGGTATCTCCTGAATCCGATGGCAATAATCTTCATTTGGAGGTTGTGGGCAGGTCTGGCTCAGCATCTTGCTGCCGGCGCTGCTCTTCTGCCTGCGTCACCTGCCGCTGGACCTGTACGAGGGTCACGCGGGACTGGCCGGCTGGTCGGCGCGCCTGTTGGAACTCTACGGCCTGGCACTGATTCTGGGGCTGACCCGCCGGCGCACCCGCTCTATCGCGCCGACGGTGGTGCTGCATGGCGTGCTGTGGTGGCTGGTCATCTTCCAGGTGGCGACTTGAGGCGCTGCGCGCTGCGCAAGCCCGGGCTTCATCTACACTTGACCCTGAAACGCCCTGCCCTATAATCTTAAGTGGAGGTGAACTCAATGAACGCCCGTGAGGTTTTTGGACATTGGGACACGGTGCGGCGCGACCTGCTACGCGGGTTGGAGAGGTTTACCGAGGAGGATCTGGACTTCCAGCCGGCGCCGGCCTCGCCTGAATGAAATACTCGCGCGAAAACACGCCCCGCATCACCTCTTCCGGCAATTGGCGTAATGGATGAGCCGTCCCAAACTGCGTTTCATGGCAGTTGAACGCTGCTCGTTTTGCCTCTACCCGGGTCGAGACATCCACCACATGCGTGACCTGTTCCTCAATGCCGCCAGGTTCAAAAACGATGAACTGATCGAGTGAGGCAGCATCGAGCCCGAGTGCCTCCATCCTGCGGCGCATCTGCTTGAACATGGACCGCGGGAGGACAGCGTAGTACAGGCGTCGAGGGCGCCAGGGTTGGCCGGCCTCGGGGAACGCCCCTGGGTCTCCGGCCAGGTCGAATGCTGCGGTCGTGTAGCGGCTGACTGCGATGTGGTCGGGATGACCGTAGCCGCCGCCCGGTTCGTGGGTGACCACCACCTGTGGCCGGACATCGCGGATCAGGTGCACGAGTTGCCGCGTGGCAGCTTCCGGGTTGGCTTGGTGGTAGCAGCGGGGGTCGTCATTGGCCGGCGTGCCGGCCATGCCCGAGTCCCGATACCCCAGCAAGCGGAGGTCCTTTATCCCCAAGACGTCGCAGGCAGCGCGCAGCTCGGCCTCACGCACGTCGCCGAGATTCTCGGGCGCTGCCAAGGCCGGATGGCTGATCTCACCGACCTCACCGCGCGTGGCACAGGTCAGAACGACGTGCACGCCGTTGCTGGCTGCCTTGGACAGCGTCCCACTGGCCATACCCTCGTCGTCAGGGTGGGCGAAAACGGCCAATAGGCAGGTGACCCTCTCCCCCCTGCCCCCATCCTGAGAGAGGGGGAAGTTTGGCTCCCCTCCCCCGGAGTTGGGGGAGGTGCTCTGTGCTGGTTTCATCGTGGTCCTGTCAATTCGACCGACTCAGAACGGATAACCCTTCGCCCCCTGGAGACCCTTCAGACAGGAAGCCTCGCCGGCCATTCGGCGGGCCACCTCGACGGCCTTGTGAAAGCTGGCTTCGGCTTTAGCATCATCGCCCTGCATGAGCAGTAACTCTGCCCGCAGGCGGTACAGCTCTGCTTCCCAGTGGCGCTCGTCAGTCTGTTCCACCAGGGCGAGTGCCTCGGCCAGCGTGGCCAGGCCTCCCTCCAGGTGGCCTGCCTTGCGCCCGTTACCAAGGATAGCCCTTGAGACCCTGGCAACCCTTTAGTGCCGAGATCTCGCCGCAGTGAACGTTGATGTGCCAGATGATAAAGAACTCCAGGAACGGGCCCAGGTCGTAGTCGCCGACTGGGGTGGGAATCGTGCGTTCCAGATCCTCCAGCGTTAGGGAGGCCACCCAGCCCTGGAGGGCTTGGGCTGTAGCCCGGGCATAGTCGTGCAGCGCCGGCAGGTCCACTCGGAGACCCTCTCGTGCATTCCGCACATCCCAATAAGGGTCTTCAGGGTTCTCTGGCGGCAAGGCGATGACCACCTTTTCTTGCCAGCCAGCGCTGTGCCTGAGGGGCGCTTGCCCCATGCCCAGATCACGCTTCGCGCGCTTGGCCTCAAACCATTCCTCGATAGTGAGGTCGACGAATGGCTCCATGCACCATTCATGCACAACCTGGTCACAGTACCCGATTATGTGCCAGTAGAGAGCACCAACGGGGTTGGCGTTGCCCGGTGGCAGCCAATCGGCCTGCTCCTGCGTCAGGTCTTTGACGAGGTGCTCCAAGTGTTCAAATGCAAGGCCCAGTGAGAAATGGATCAATTCGACGGTGTTCATTTTCTACTCCTTTCTTGAGATGTCTTGACTAGAAGCAGGTGTTGCTGTCCGGATAGTGCCCCCACCTCCATCTTGGTGAACAATCCGGATGCTATGGTGAGGCACTGAGCCTATCGTGCGCCCTCTGGAGAAAGCTGTTTCTCAGCTCTCCATCTGGCACGGTGTCCGCAAGTTCCTGGATGAGCTCACGTGCAGTCGAGAACTCTTTGTCGGCGTCTGACTGTCGGCCCATGGCGCGGTACAGCCGCCCCAGGCTGGCGTGTATGCGCCACAGCAGAAATCGCTCTTCCGTTGCCCGCGCGTTTTCTATCGCGGCGCGCAGCAGGGAGCAAGCTTCCTCTGTACGTCCCATGGCGGCCAACGCTTCCCCTTTCAGCTTCCACAGGAAAGTGATCACGCGTCCAGGCGACATGCCAGGAGCTGAGGCAATCAAACGGTCCGTGATTGCCAGCGCAAGAGCCAGGTCGCCTTGAGAAAGCGCCAGTTCTGCCCGCCTGGCCCAACAGTAGCGCTTGCCTATCGTATCCATTGGCGTTTGCAATGAGAGCACCGTCTCCAGACATGTCTGGGCGCCTGTCAAATCGTCGAGCAAGTAATAGGCCCCTGCAAGCGTTCCGGTTACGTGGTGGATCAAGGTTTGGGAGCGTAATTCTCTAGCCAGGGTCAGTGCCCCTTCGAGTTGCCGCCGCGCCTGTTCAGGTGCGAGCAACTCTGTGTACAATACCCCCAGGGCGAACCGATTAGCCACTTCCCACTCGCGATGTCCGATTTCGGATGCGATACGCAGACCGCTTTGTATGACCTCCATGGCACGGCCAAAACGACCTTGTACCGTATGCAACAATCCCAGAGCCCAATACGCCCAGGCCTCGTCTGGAGCCGAGCCAATCTCCTGTGCGATTCGAATGGCCTCTTCAAGATCGCGTGCGGCGTCAGGGGGTGCGATAGCTGGGACCGACGCAAGCAGTACCAGCTCCGAGACGATGGCTGCTCGGGCGATCAGGCTGGAAACAAGGCGCGGGCGGGCATCCAGCTCCCGAAAGAGTGCGATGGCCCGATCGTAGTATCGGACGCTGGCTGTCAGGTCGCCCCCCAGCAGGTGAGCGATGCCCAGCAAGTCCAGCGTGTTTGCCAGGTCCCGCCGGTCCCCCAACTCCTCAGAGATCTCCAGGGCTTCCTGATGATACTCTACGGCCCCGAGGGGGTCTTCGGCGTTCGCGTGCCAATTGCCCATCCAGTTCAGGCTGCCCGCCAGAACCGCCGGATCATCCATCCGACGGGCCAGTTCCAGTGCTCGCTCAAAACAATCACGGGTCTGGTTGTAGTCGCGAGAGGCCCACAGTTTTCCCAGGTCAAGCAAGGCGCGCCATTCCACGCGGCGTTCGCCGGCAGCGTGGGCGATCTGCAGGATGGCTTCGTGGTCGGCGCGC
>JBHHXF010000112.1:0-9367 GCA_046756905.1 Anaerolineae bacterium
CCCCTCTAACTCCCCCCAGAGGGGGGAGAACAGGCTTCCCCCCCTCTGGGGGGGGATTGAGGGGGGGGCAGCGGTGTGCGGCTTTTTCCGTCTGGCCTTTTATAGGCATCACCTCCCTAGAGTCGCGCTTCACTCTTGGCCGCCGAGATACGTATTGCTGATCACCGCGATAATCAAGATGGCGCCGGCCACGGCCTGGAAAACCTGGACTGGAATCTGCATCAGGACCAGGCCTTGCTCAAGCATGTAGAGCAACAACACCCCCACGCATGCACCGAAGATGGTGCCGTACCCACCAGTGAGCCGCACGCCACCTATGACGCACGCCGCGACCGCGATCAGCTCCATGCCCTCGCCACGTAGAGGGTCCACACTGGTACGGTGAGCGAACTGCATGACACTGGCAATCCCTGCCAAGAGGCCCGACAGCAAGAAATTGATCACCTTAACCTGTTTGATTGCCACACCCTGCGCAAGCGCCGCACCGGGATTTCCTCCGGTGGCAAACACCCAGTTTCCATATCGGGTGCGCATCAATACTAGAGACACGACGGCCGCGATGGCGATAAACCACAGGATGGAGACCCGGAAATTGCTGGCGGGCCGGGAGAGTTGGTTGATAGCACCGATCGGGCCGTTTAGAATGTCGAAAAGTAGAAGCCTCTCTCCTTTGTAGGAGGCAAAAACCCCACCGCCGATCGCGCGCGCAATACCACGATAGGCTAGCATCGTTCCAAGCGTCGTGATAAACGACGGGATGCCCGTCCAGGTGACGATCAGGCCGTTTATCAGGCCTAACACGGCGCTGGCCAGCAAGGCTAGCAACATTGCCGGGATAGGCCCCACACCGGCGTTGAGAGTCACGGCAAACACATAACTCGCCACCGCAAAGATTGAGCCGACTGATAGATCGAACTCGCCGGCGATCATGAGCATGGCCACGCCGACGACCATGATGCCGGTGATGCTGGCAAACGTCAGGATATTGGCGATGGAAACTGGCGTCAGGAAATGCTCCGCCGCCAGGCTGAAGAAGAGAAACACCCCCAGGAAGCTGATCAAGGCCACCGCTTCTGGGAAGTCAGCGAGCCTGAAGCGGAGCCGCGTCAGTGTGACAGTCATTGATGATTGCAAAAAGGATTCTCCTGATGATGCATGATGCGTGAGATCATCCCCTCACGGATCACGCATCTCATTTCTCATCTCTCATTTCTCATTCGGGCGGATCATGATCTTGCCGTCCGCCCGCTTCATCAGCCTGGCAATGGCATCCACGGCGTCATCCAGCTTGTAGCGAGCAGTGATCATCGGACTCAGGTCCAGCCGGCCACTGGCAACCATGCGAATCACGCTAGGGAAGTTGGCGTGGCCGGAGTGCCCCTGGGCGCCGTAGAACTGGCTGCGCCGCACCTGGAAGGTCTCGAGATACATGGGCACCTTCTTCGCGGCGCGGCCGATCTGCACGATCTTGCCGTTGATGGCCAGGGCCTTTTCCATTTCGGGCACAACCAGTTCCGGCACGCCGGCGGCTTCCACGTGGAAGTCGAAGCCTTCACCATGGCTGAGCTCCATCAGTACCTCGCTTGCCTTCACCTCGCGCGGGTCGTAGGCATAATCGGCGCCAATCTTCTCGGCCAGCTCGCGCCGCTCGGGTGACACTTCGAAGGCGGCGATCTTGCCGGCGCCGGCCGCTTCCGCCAGGCCAATAGCTGCCAGGCCAATGGGCCCTGCGCCGAACACACTGACGTAGGCCCCTGGCTTGAACCCGCCGGCCCGTGTGAACATAGCGTTGTAGGAAACGGTCGTAGGCTCGGTGATAGCCGCCACGTCGTACCCCTTCTCCTCGCCGAAGCGTTCCAGGATGCCATCGACCTTCCAGCAGTACTTGGCACCCACGGCAATGTAGTTAGCGAAGGCTCCGTCAATGGTAAAGCCAATCTCCTCCAGATTCACGCAGTGGTTCGGGAAACCATTCCGGCAGGGGTTGCAGTGACCACACCAGATCATCTCCTCCACCGTCACCGGATCGCCCACCTGCACGTTCGTCACATCCTTGCCGACTTCAACTACCTTACCGGAGAATTCGTGGCCCAGGATGGCCGGGAACTTGGTCAAACCCGGATACAGGATATAGTCCTGCTCGTCCGTCTCGTAGAAGTGCATATCCGAACCGCACACCCCACACGCCTGCACCTCCAACAAAACCTCATCCGGCCTGATCTCCGGTACCGGCCTGTCCTTCACTCCAAGTTCAGGGTAACGCCAGATGCTGTTGCCCGTGATCGCTTTACCCGTTTCTTTTTCCCAGTCGGACACCCGGTAGTCCGGCTTCGGCTCCCACTGGGCTTCAAGAACCAAACCTTTCATCGGAAAAACCTCCTCGTACATGAATGGCTGATCATTGTCCATGAGCTACTACTCCAGTGATGCGGGAGTACTGCGTATTGCGTACTGCGTATTCCCGGTTGTGCAACATTCAGCCCTGTGACCCTACGCAGTACGTAATACGCTTACGCATCAAACGGCGCCAGGTGCCGCTCGAAATGCGCCTCCAGCGCCGCGTAGTACGCTTCTTCATCAGATTCCAACGCCTCCAGCAGACGATTCCGGAAGCGGTAGCCGCCGGCCTCATCCGTTGCCGTCAGCACCGATCCGAACGTTACGTGGAGCACCTGCCGGCCATCGAACTGGTCCAACACCGATGCCAGCTCCTCGGCGGTTAGTTGATCCGGTCGGGGGACACGGCTCGCGTCGGCCGAGACGTGATACGTGGCGCGGTCTTCAGCGTAGCGGTCGAGTGCGAAAGCCAGGATGTCACGGAACAGCTTTGGGTCGATGTTGGCAATGGCCCGCAGGGCTTCCAGATAGGACGTGCCGGCGGTCTTCAGGTGCACCAGGTCGCCGGCATGTCTGGCGACAATCGGGTAGATGCTGAACTTGTCGGAACCGGAATGAAGGCTCAGCTTATACGGCCCTAGGTGACGCATCACCGCCACGTGTTGGGCGAAGCTGGCCTCGAACGCGGCCATATCGCCGATGTAATCGACCCCCTTCTCGAACCGACCCACAAAGCGCGGGGCCAGGCTGACCCACTCGACTCCCAGCCGGCGGAGTTCGCTGGCCACGAAGAAATGTTCCAACACGCTGGTGGGCGTTTCGGTTTCGTCCACCGACATCTCGAACTCGAAGGGCCGCGCGCCCATCCGCTCAGCCAAGTGACGGTACATCACAGCCGTGTGCGCGATTGCCCGACCATACTTGGCCGCTGCCTGCAGCAGCGATTCTTCGTCGAAAGTCAGGCTGAAGTCGCCCACATGGAATCGCCGGCCCAGGTAAAGGTCACGCAGGTCAGCCGGCGAGCCATTGAGCACCAGCCAGGGCAGTGACGCCACTTTCGCCTCCAGAATGGCCGGCGAGTCGGTGTCGGCTGCATCGTCCACGTGATCACCCGGATCGACGGTGAAGAAGGTGAAGCCGGCCGCCACACAACGGTCGATGTCGTAGACAGTTTTAAGGTGGTCGGCATCTGCGCCAAAGCCGTCGCGCCAGCCTGCCTGGAACACACCCCACGTGGCATCATCCAGGACCTCTTCCGGGGTTCGCCCTGTGCGAGTCATTTCTCGGATAGACTGCTGGGCGAAGATGGGGGCCAGGCTATGCCGGCGCATTGCCCACACATGGCCCGGCGTGGCCAGCCCCAGCCGATCCCCCAGGCCAACGGACTTGCGAAGGCCGAGCACTGTCGGGACCGTGAAGGGCAGTTTGTCGCGTAGGGCAACAGCGTTGGAGTGATTTGTAGGACAGAGCTTCAGTGCATACGGACGCTGGTCTAACATGACGCTCCGTTGGTCTCCATCGAAGCCTAGCATGTTGGAGTGAGACACAATGCCAAGCCACTTCTCGCTGTCCCGCCGGCCCAGAAAAAAGAGGCGACGACCGGCGGCCGTGATGGAGCGGGGATAGACCACCAGGCTGGCTATCCTGCTCAACTGCGCGGCAAAGCTTTCCATCTCTGATAATGAGATTGCGGGTGCCAGGTCTCCAACACCCAACAACTCCGTGATCGATGACATGATATGACCTGTGGTCATTTAGGTTACGTGAGCTGTGGAATCGCGGACAACCATCCGGCAAGGCAATAGTTCATCGGACGCGGACTTCTGCGCCAGTAAATCCATGACCATTTGCACCGCGCGGCGTCCCATTTCGAGTCGAGGCTGATGGACGGTGGTTAGGGCCGGCGTCACATACCAACTGGGGTTGATATCGTCGAAGCCCACCACGCTGAGAGAGGCCGGCACATCGACCCCCCGCTCTCTCGATGCCAGTAGCACGCCGATGGCCGTACGGTCGTTGTAGCAGAACACGGCCGTCGCGCCGGCGTCCAACAACGGTCCCAGCCCCAGCCGGCCACATTCCAGATCGTTGATCGTATCCGGCACAACCACCATATCGGAATCGAAGGGTATGCCGGCCTGCTCCAGCTCAGCACGGTAGCCGGCCAGCCGCCGCAGGCTGGAAGGCCGTCGAAAAGCAGACCCGATGTAGCCGATCCGTCTGTGGCCCAAACCCAGCAGATGCCGTAGCGCCAGGCGCGCCCCCTGCTCGTCGTCGGCTGACACGGAATAGAGGTAGTCGCTTTCGGCCTGGCTGTTGATGAGAACGATGGGGACACCCAGTTCCTCCAGGCGCTCGCCGTACAGACGACCCACGCGCGAGGCGAGAACGATAACGCCATCCACGCGCCGGCGGTGGAAGGTTTCCACCACGTCCAACTCTCGCTCCGGGCCAGCATGGGATGAGCTGAGGAAGACACTGTAGCCGGCAGAAGCTGCCTCATCCTCAATGCCTTCGACGATCCGATCCACAAAGGGATCGGAAATGAAGGTAACGACCAAGCCGATGGTGCGCGTCTGCTGAGTTACCAGGCCCTGAGCCACGGCGCTCGGTGTGTAGCCCATCTCTTTCGCAAGGCGTTGGATCTCGGCAGCGGTCTCCGGATTCACGAGAGGGCTATTCCGCAACGCACGCGAGACGGTGGAATGGGAAACGCCGCCGGCTTTGGCGATATCCTTGATTGATACACTCACAGCCCTTGACCCCAAGCGAGGAAGCTGAATCGGATGGACAGCCGGCTTTGCACACGTGTGCAAAGCCGGTCATATTGTACCACACGCTAGCCCGCTTGTCAAGAGTTTTCGGGGGTTTCATTCCTCCTCACACTTCACGTTTCACGCACAATGTGGTATCATACGAATCCAGCAGACCGATCGCGGGCAGAGAATACGAGGAGCGTTGAGACGATGGATATGTACACCATACTGGGGATCAAGCGACCGACAATTGCCTACACCGTGCTCCACCAATCGCAACCGGAAATCCAGCGCGCGGATTACCTGTCGCACCTGCAGGAACTCTATGATTTCGTGGGGGAGCACTGGGAGAACCTGAACGGCGACATGCAAAAGGAGGACCATCCTGGCCTGGGGCCTATCAGTTGGGCGGAGTATGCGCTCCACGTCCAGGTGGAGAATGATTCTGGCCTTACGGAGAAACTGGCGTCGGGGCGCGATTACCTGGCCGGCTTCGGTATAAACATGGACGCCGGCGCACCGCCAGCCCAGGAGTCAATCCTGGTCTTCGAGGGTTCCGCCGGCTATGACATCATCGAGTACATTGTGCGCGACCGAATGGGCATCTACGCCCCGCCGCACTACGATCACGTACAACAACTCGCCCGGGGAAGGTTCGGCACGTACGACAGGGTTTCACAAATCGAGGGCGACGTCACGGCATGGCAAGGCGTTTTCGCTTTCAACAAAGGCAGCTCTGGATACGACGAGTTCCGGCGCGCGTTGCGGAACACAATGGCGGCCGTGGGGGAGCGGACCGGCTGGGGAGGCATGACGGCCTGGCAGCGCAAGCTAGGCCTGGGCTACGGGCGAGAGTTCGTTCTGCGAATTGAACTGGATGACGAGCCGGCCAACCTGGCCGATGCCGTGGCAATGATCCAGGAGCATGGCGAGGAGCCGGCGCGAACGAGCCTGGTCCGCTTTAGCAAGCTCATGTTGAGCGAACACCTGATGCCCTAAAGGAGCATGATGTGAGGCCGACATCCGAGACCGACATCGATACAAGTGAGACGTGCTTGCCTGATCATATTTTGACCCCGCCCGCTCTGCTGATTGTTATTTCTGGCCCGTCTGGGGTGGGGAAGGACGCAGCGGTTATCCGGATGAAGGAACGGGGCCTGCCCTTTCACTTTGTGGTGACAGCTACGGACCGCCCCAAACGGCCCAATGAGGTCCACGGTGTGGACTATTTCTTCATATCCACGGCGGAGTTCGAGCAGATGATCGAGGAAGATGAACTCCTGGAGTGGGCCGTGGTCTATGAGAACTACAAGGGGATTCCCAAGCAGCAGATTCGTATGGCACTGGCTAGCGGCAAAGACATCGTCTTGCGCATCGATGTACAGGGATCGGCAACCGTGAAGAAGATTGTGCCGGATGCGGTCTTCATCTTTCTGGCAGCATCCGACATGGATGAACTCATGCAACGCCTGGTGGCCCGGAAGACGGAGACGGGCATCGATTTGGATCGACGCAAGGAAACAGCCCGCGAAGAGATGGGGGCGCTGCCCATGTTTGACTACGTCGTCGTCAACCGCGATGAAGAGTTGGATGAGGCGGTAGACCAGATTATGTGCATCCTTCGGGCCGAAAAAGCCCGCGTCAGGCCGAGGCAGGTTGTGTTGTAGATGCGGTACGCAGAGGTCGTCGTCAACCACAAGCTTCGCCGGCGGCCCGTCATTCGTCCCCAGAACATCCCTCCCGACGGCGACGCCGGCCCTGAACCTGGTGGTGTAACCTTTTCCTATCACATCCCTCCCCAGTTCGAGGGACGGCTTGAGAAGGGGCACCTGGTTCGGGTGTCCTTCGGCCAGCGATGGGTCCAGGCCGTCGTCCTGCGGTTGAGCGATACGTCGCCGGTTCAGAAGACGAAACCCATCGAAGCCATCCTCGACTCGGAGCCAGTGCTTTCGCCGGCCCAGATCGCCCTGGCACACTGGATGAGCGGCTACTACGTCGCTCCGCTGATCGACTGCGTCAAACTGATGCTGCCGCCCGGCATCAGCCGCACTTCTGTCGTCCTGATCGAGCTGGGACCGGAGTCCTTGACCCCCGCGCACCTGACTCCACAGGAGCGCGCCGTGCTGGAGCGTGTTCGCCGCGATGAGCCTGTCCGACTGGACCAACTCACTCGCGATGGAGGAAAACAGATCGTAGAGCAGTTGCTGGAACGCGGAGCACTGATCCAGCGCTACGGGTTGAAGCCGGCTCAGATCAGCCCGAAAACTCGGCGTGTGGCTCGCCTGGCCGTCGAGCCTGACGAGGCGGTCTTCGCGGAGCTGTCTCGAGCGCCGGCCCAGACCGCCATCGTGGACCTTCTGGCCGAAGAAGGTCCAATGCCAACATCAGAAATCTTTGCCGCCGCCGGCGGTTCCAGCACCACTCTTCGCACACTCGAAGAAAAGGGCATCATCATCCTGGAAGACCAGGAAGTGTGGCGCGATCCCCTGGAAGATAAGAGCATTGCACCCGACCATCCACCCACGCTAACCCCGGACCAACAAACTGCCTGGAACCTTATCCACCACGCCCTACGCAGTACCCAACACCCACTATCCAATATCCAATATCCAATTTCCAATACCCCGTCTCCAATCTCCAATCTCCAATCTCCCTGGTTCCTCCTCCACGGTGTCACCGGCAGCGGCAAGACTGAAATCTACCTGCGCGCTATCGGAGAAGTCATTGAGCAGGGCCGGCAGGCCATCGTGCTGGTACCGGAGATTTCGCTCACGCCGCAGACCGTCCAGCGATTCGCTGCCCGATTCCCCGGACGGGTGACGGTGGCGCATTCGGGGTTGGCGCTGGGGGAGCGCTACGACGGCTGGCGGCGGGCGCGGGCCGGTGAGGTGGACATCGTCATCGGGTCGCGGTCAGCGGTCTTCGTGCCTCTGCGCCGGCTGGGCCTCATCGCTATTGACGAAGAGCACGAGTGGTCCTACAAACAGGATCGCACACCGCGCTACCATGCCCGCGATGTGGCCCTGCGTCGCGCCGATCGGGAAGGCGCTTGTGTGATCCTCGGCTCGGCCACACCTTCCGTTGAGTCCTACTTCCAGGCGCAGCGGGGACGCTACACGCTGATTGAGATGCCCCAGCGGGTTATGGCTCACCGCAAGCAGATTGAAGCGCAGAAGTCCAACTACCACATTGACGACGAGCGCACGACCCTGCGCGCCGCCGAGACCGACGCGGCAGTCTACACCGAATTACCGCCGGTCCAGATCGTCGATCTGCGCCAGGAGTTGCGGGCCGGCAATCGCAGCATCTTCAGCCGGGCCTTGCAGCAGGCCCTGGCCCGGGTGCTGTCAGCCGGCCAGCAGGCTATCCTCTTCCTCAACCGCCGAGGGGCGGCCACTTTTGTGATGTGTCGCGACTGCGGCCATGTACTGCGCTGCCGGCGCTGCGAAGCTCCACTGACGTACCACACCAGCGGAGTTGGTTTGATCTGTCACCACTGCAACCAGCGGGAGATGCATCCACAACTGTGCCCTCTCTGCACCAGCCCCCGGATCAAGCATTTCGGAATCGGCACCCAACGAGTCGAGGCTGTGGTGCACAAGATGTTCCCCGACGCCCGCGTCGTGCGCTGGGACCGCGATACCACGCGGCGTAAGGGAGCTCACGAGAGTATCTTGCAGCGCTTCGTCAAGGGTGAGGCGGACATCATGGTGGGCACCCAAATGGTGGCCAAGGGGCTGGACCTGCCGCTGGTCACGCTGGTGGGTGTGGTAACGGCTGACACGGCACTGCACCTGCCGGACTTCCGAGCCGGCGAGCGAACGTTCCAGCTACTGACCCAGGTAGCGGGCCGGGCCGGGCGGAGCATGTTGGGTGGACAGGTGATCATCCAGACCTATGACCCAGACCACTACGCCATTCAGGCGGCCAGCCGGCACGCCTACGCTGACTACTATCGTTATGAACTGGCCTTCCGCCGCGAGCACGCCTATCCGCCTTTCCGCAAACTGGTCAGACTGGTATACGCCGATTCAAAGGCAGAGAAGGCTCAGGCCGAGGCGGAGCGTTTAGCCGGCGCATTGGCCAACAAGATCGCCCGGCTGGGATTGCCGGAGACGACGCTGATTGGGCCGGCGCCGGCCTTCCTCCAGCGACTGCGCGGCCAGACGCGCTGGCATCTCATGGTCCGCGCCCCGGACCCCCACGCCCTCCTGGCCGGCCTGCGCTTCCCCGTCGGCTGGCGCATCGACGTGGACCCGGTGAGCCTGCTGTGA
>JBHHXF010000113.1:0-9319 GCA_046756905.1 Anaerolineae bacterium
CGTACGGCGTTGTTCGGCGGCAAGCTGTTTACCGGCAGTGGCTGGGTGCGGACAGCCTATTTGGGGATTTTGGGATCACACATGGTGCTAGCGGCGTTGGTCGGTCCTATGGCGTTGGTGACGCTGTATCTGGCGTTGAAGCAGGATTTTAGCCGGCATCGCCGCATCGCCCGCATAACCCTGCCTACTTGGCTCTATGTGGCCGCTACCGGCTGGATCGTCTACTGGATGCTATATCACATGTCGTAGGCTGCGCGTAGTAACGACTTCAGTCGATCTCTCCCACGTAACACCGGTGAAGCGGTTACTACGCACTCTCGCTTCACAACCGACCGAGCGCTAGCCGGCCTCGGTGATCTTCTCCTCCAATTCGTCGAGCCGGCCTCTAGCATCTGATAGAGCCTCTTCTACAGCGTTCAACGCGCCCCGGTTCAATGCGATGCCCGCCTGCACCGCCTCACGGCCGGCTGCCCGTAGATGACGCTGGGTCTCTTCCGGCAGCAGGCGAATGGGCGAGGATGTGATAGTCAGCCCAAGCCGCCACAGACTGCGAGCTAGGTCCTTGCCGGCTAGCCGCACTTCCTCCGCACGGCTCTCAGTATCCTGGATACCTTCGTCATTCTTCGCCATGTTCGCTTACCTCACTACGCTAAAGATGGTTGGCTGGATGGCTGGGTGCACTCACCCCAATACAATCATATCCCATGTGGATGCGACGGTCAAGAAAACGATGTATGGCACGCTCGTAGTAAGGCACGTAGCGCAGCGAAGTGCCGTCTGAATGCTCTCATCTCCGAAGCCACGCCACTCCGCTCTGCTGCGTGGCTTACTACGAACATCCCAGTTTGACGCGAATTTCACGTCATTTTGATGAGTTGCTGACGCAGGCGTGACGCCTACCATGTATAATGATAACCGAATAACAATGAGGAATCGGTGACAACCTCTAGTCGGGCTTGGGAATGGGCACCCAGGTCTGGACTCATACACAATCGATTATCATCAAGCAGAAAGCCGGCAGAGTTCATCTGCCGGCTTTCGCCTTCCATGCGCTCGACAGACCCTAAAGGATTCAGAAACCTTTAGGGTCTACTCCGCTACTGCCGCGTCTTCATCGCCCTGAAATAGACCATCCGCGAGCCGAAGCTGAAGTCCTCAGCCGTCAGCGTAACGGCGTCGCGGCTATTGGGACACGAGCTCAGAGTCGCGCCAGCGGCCGCCGGCCACTCGACAGAGAGCGTTGCTGTCGCCCCATCGGGCAGGTTTACGCCGTTGAAATAGACATATCCGAAGTCACCCTCTCCGGTCTCGGCAGTGATCTGCACACCGTTGTCATACGTCAACGTCAACCGAGCGCCCCCGATGCCGTGATCCACGCCGGCGTTAAACCCACCATCGCAGCGGAAGTCGTAGAATGCGCGTACCACCAGCGATCCGCCGCACATGCCGCCATCGCAGGCCGGCGGAGCTGCGGGCGTAGGCGTCGACGTGGGGGTGGGTGTCGGTGTAGTCGTAGGGGTGGACGGCAACACCGTGATGCTGCCGTCTTCCAATCGCGCCGGCAGAAGCTGGCCGGCCTGGTCCGACAAGTCCACACGGGCCAGATGGATCGTGGTCGAGCCTGCGGCTACACCGCGCCAGGTGATAGTGATCAGGTCACCACCGCCGTCGATAGGCGGTTCAGGGTTCAGGAGCGCGGCTGCGAAGTCGATGGTGCCGGTCAGGTTGTCAGCTTGGTTCGCGGCTGCGAAATAGTCTCGCTCAGTGAACAATGCGCCGGGTAGGACTTGCACACCGGGGCGGTCCGGGTCTGCATCGACGACCTGCAGGATAGCTGGGTTGAACTCGATGTGCAGCTCCGCGCCGTAGAGGCCGGCGGCGCTCAACACCTGAACCGTTGTGGATATTGTGCCACCCTGCTCAACGGTACGGGTGTCAGGATTGACTACCACGGTTGCCAATCCGCCGGCCGGGCAGACCTGCACGCTGGCCGTGAGTGGCTGGTCAGATTCAATCGTGCCGGAACCGCTGAAGTCATCTGGAAGCGGAGGCGAATAGACCACTGTGGCCAGGTCGTAGAGCCGCTCTTCGCCCGGCCCGACGGTATCGAGCAGGGAGTAGACATTCTCGGCATCGTCTACCAGCTCGTGCAGCACGTTTGCCTCAAAATCACCCGGGTTTATGAGCGTGTAAACGGATGTGCATCCGCCATGATTCTTGAAAAGCGTCGGCAGTGGCACGGTAAACGCAGCCGGCTCTGGCGTGGGGGTCGGCGAGGGGGAGGCCGTCGGCGTCAGAACCGCCGGCCCACTGGGGATGACATCGCTCTGGAAGCGCGGTAGTACCCGATAACCACCTTCGTAAGGCGCATCATCGAACTGACTGCTCAGGCCGACAATGGTCGCCTCTTGACCGACGATCACTTCCTTCAGATCGATGTCGGCGCCGGCGGCCACGAAAACGTCCACTGGCCCAGAGCCATCATCCAGAATCAAGCGGTCGATCTCCTTCTCCAACACCGTGCCGTCGATGAGGACCAGCCAGCCCTCCGAGGACTCGCCTATCGCACCGGTTGGCCACTGGAGCGGTGGCGGCAGTGGCGCCTGGCCGACAACCTGAACATCCGTAACCGGGTCGCCCGGGACGACCTGGAGCCGGCCATGGTCGTTTGCCAACACGCCATTTACGTCAACTACATCCCCCAAGTTCACCGGCTGGCTGTACCCGTTCTCGTGGTACACGTAGATGCCTCCGGTGCCATCCTGGATGGCAAAACCAGCATCCAACAGGCCGGCGGGCACTGTGACCAGGCCTTGAAGGGAAACCTGCTCACCCACCGCTCTCTCGCGCGCCTGGCCAATCGTCACCGCCGATGTGCCGATGTCGGCGTCGTCTCGCGGCTGAGTCTTAAACTGATCGAACGTGAAATCGACCACGCCCCTGACAAATGCCAGCTCGTCCGCCTCCACCGGTTCGTATTGGTAGTTGCCCAGATCATCGACGCGGACGCTGGCGCCGGTCCAATCAGCCATCAACCACTCGCCGAAGTCATCAGGTGCGTCGGGGTTGGCATTCGTGACGGTTACTGGACCGACGCGGATCAGCACACCCTCGTAAGACTCGGCGCTTGGCCGGCCAGTGGCGATGTCGATAGTGTGAATCTCGGCCGCTGCCGGCAGCGTGTTGCTCACGCTATCCACGCTGATGTCGTTGTCGCCCACATCAAACAGCTCTGTTCGGCCAAAAAACTCCCGGACTGTGCCGGCCAGCTCAACATGGGACCCGCGCGCCGGCGGTTGCCCTGTCGCCTGATAGACCCACACACCGCTCCACGGCCCACCGCGCACATCCTGAATGGCATAGCGGGCTCCCCCGTCGGGTGGGAAGAAGACGCCGGTGACGACGCCGGCTGTCGTCACGCGCTCGCCGTTAAGCGGCGAGGCATCATCCTCAGATTCGTCGGGCACTGTCTGTATCTCGTAGATCGTGTTGTACTTGCGCTGCTCCAAGATGTCGGCGGAGCTGAGCGGTTCCAGCTTGAAGGTGTCAACGGAGAAGTAAACCACGCCGCGCACCATCACTAACTCGTCACCTTCGATGGGCGAATAGACGTAGTCTCCCAGGAGGTGCCCCACTCGAACTGTGGCGTCCGTCGCATCGGAGAGGAGCCACTCGCCGAAATCATCCGGGGCATCGGGGTTCTCATCGATTACGGTGAGTCCGTGGACGGCCGTCCATACACTTTCCCATGGCTCGCCGTTCGTCTGGAGCATGGCCGCGGTGATCCCCCAGGCAGCCGGCAGAGGATTGCCATTGCTGACAACTGTGAATTCATCGAGGTTCGTGACAGTTGTGAACCCTGAAATCTCATCGACCAAGCCTGTGATGCGTACCTGGTCCCCCACCGCCGGCCTGTTTCCACTGGAGTCAGCCACGTAAACGCCACTCCAGGCTCCACCCTCAGGTTCCTCGATGAAATAGCCGTCCAGGCCACCCTCTCGCGGATCGAGGGCGGTTACGATGCCATCGACTGTAACGACCTGGCCCAGCAGCGGCGAAGCGCCGGCCGGACTATCCGTCTGCTGGATGTCAGGAATGGAGACCTCGATGGGCTGTGCGCCAGCCGATGCCAAACTCAATCCAACGAAGGCCACGACCAGGCTCAAGATGAGGAGGTTTCTAATCCTCCGACTGCGGACACAAGGCGTTATTGTCATTGTGATCCCTCCTGTACGTTTGCAGATCAAACAGTTTCGTCCCGTTCAAGCTCACCTGCCAGATCGCGACGGAGCTGCCGGAATCCATTTGCCCAGCCCCACACCGCCAGCAGATTGAGCATGATTGCGCCGAATCCAAACATGTAGCGCCCAATCGATTGGCCGCCTGAAGTTGTCACGCTGAAGAAAGGCAAACTGATGGAACTGCTAAACTGACGCTCGCCCGGTCCAAAAGCGATCCAATCGAATATCAGCGCGAAGATGGTGATGATGCTAACGCCAGCCCAGTACCGGCTCACCTCGAAGATTGTCTGACGGAATTCGTCGCGCCGGCCACCGCGGCCAAGCCAGGCGAAGAGCTGCCCCTCCAGTAACAGGCCGCCGGCGATCAGAAAGGCCAAGCCACACAGTCCCACAACCCAATGGGGCGCGTGAAAGCTCTCCTCTGGCGCTGGTATGAAACCGGCTGCAGCCAGCAAAACGAACCCACCGGCTGCGGATGAGACCAGCCCCATAAAAACCGCTGTCTTGTCAAAGCCAGGTTCCGGCATCAGGCTACTCCGATCCAGTACACAAGCATCGTTGTTAGCAGCTCAACTGTGTGGCTTCGTTGCGTTCGTAACGGTAGTGAGTGGCAGGTTGGGGCAGGAAAGAAGGTCGGCCTGGAATGCGACGTTGAGCCGCTGCACCACGACCAGGGGGATATCGCGGTGTATCGCATCCATTTTACTCCGAATTCAACCATTTTGCAAGCAGGCATCGAGATGATATACTTGCCCAACTATGAACCGACAACTCCAGGCTGATGCAGCGCTGCTTTTGGTTTCACTCATCTGGGGCGCCACGTTTGTTATGGTCAAGCAAGCCGTCACACTGGTCGGGCCGTTGACATTTATAGGTCTACGCTTCACACTGGCAGCTATGGCGATGGTAGTGCTGTTCCACCGCCGGCTCCAGGCAATCAGGCGTCGGGAACTGACGGCCGGCGCACTCATTGGCGTGTTCCTGTTCAGCGGCTATGCGTTCCAGACTGCCGGCCTGCAATACACAACGGTATCCAAGACCGGCTTCATCACCGGGCTGTACGTCGTGATCGTCCCCTTGACAGCCTGGGTCTGGCTGCGCCGGCCCCCAGGCTGGAGCGCGCTGGCCGGTGTTGTACTGGCCACGGCTGGCCTGGCCCTGCTGACGCTGAAGATGGGTGAGCGCGTGGCGATTGAGTATGGCGACTTGCTGGTTCTTGCCGGCGCCGTCTCGTTCGCACTGCACATCACGTCCATCGGGGGCTATGCACCCCGCATGGATGCCCTGGCCCTGGCCACCATTCAGATCGCTGCGGCGGCAGTGATCGCTGTGTCGGCGGCCTTGCTCGTCGAAGCGCCGGCCTGGCCGATAGACGGCTCCGTGTGGTTTGCGGCTGCGTTTACCGGAGTGCTGGCCACCTGCGTCGCGCTGGGAATCCAGAATGTGGCGCAGGCGTTTACCACGCCAACCCACACAGCCCTAATATTTGCAACGGAACCGGTGTTCGCTGCGTTATTCGGCGTGCTGCTGGCCGGGGAGTGGCTAAGCGACCGCGCCTGGCTCGGCTGTGGGCTGATCGTGGCCGGCCTGGTTGTGGCAGAGCTATGGCCGAGCAGCTCCCCAACTGCGCCGGCTCTGGACCCATCGTGATGGGTGGCCGGCTGGTGCTTCAGACCGCGCGGGTCGAAGACGACCTCGGCGCAGCCGTCGCCTTCTACGGCTCGGCGCTCACTCCCGAGGAAGCGGCGGAGGTGAAGGCCCCCATCCTCGGGATCTACGGCTCGGAGGGATGTAGAAGATGGTGCGGGCTCTGGCACTAACGGTTCTTCTCAGTGCGGGCGTATTTCTCAGCCAAGCCACGGCGCAGCCGGAGACCCGGAGGCCCTTTCTCCTCCCCTTCCGGGAGCCGGCCGGCCCGTATACGTGGCTTCTGGCTCAGCCGTACGGCAACACCACCGGCGCCTACCGCCAGCGCACTACCACGTATAGCGCCAGTCAGGGTATTCACTTCGGCGTGGACTTCAGTACCCCCTGCCGCACTGAACTGCTCGCTATGGCAGACGGCGTGGTGTTCGCAGCCGACAACCTGAACTTCGGCTCCGCGCCCCACAACCTGATGATCGATCACCCGCAGCTCGGTTACGCCAGCTTCTATGGTCATCTGCTGGAGCGCCCCAAGATGCAGCCAGGCCAGCAAGTGAAGGCCGGCAACGTCGTGGCCCTGAGTGGGGACCCCGCCGGCACGTGCTACGGCCGCCCCCACCTCCACCTGGAAATCCGCGACCTGCGCCACGTGCGCAAGTACAACCCCATCATCCTGATCCAGGCCGACTGGGATAACCTGGCCCTCGTCGGCCCCTTCAGCCGCACATTCGAGCGCGATCTGGATGATCCGCGCAAGTGGCAGCACCTGGACGACCAGCCGGAGGTCGTGATTGGCGGGCCTCTGGTTAATGACTTTGCCAGGCCGTGGCCACCGGATTGGAGGCGGCGGTAGGTGGGTGGATGACTAGATGGCTAGATGGCTGATGGCTAGATGGCTGATGGCTCGATGGCTGGGTGGCTGGATGGCTCGGCGTCGTGGTGCGGCGATGGCGGTCGGTGCTCTGGTCGTGGCTCTGGCATTCGTGGGTTGCAGCCCCCAGGTGGTCCCTGTTCGTCCAACGCCAGGTGGGATGCCGGCGACCGGCGACGCAGTGGCCCCACCGTCGCTCGGTGCGCCCCAACCGCCGTCCTTGCTGGCAAATCCGTCGGACGAGTCCTCGGCCACGCCGGCCCCCCCTCCGCCAACAGAAGCGACCGGCCAACTGCATCCCCCCACTTCGACCGTACCAACTCAGCCAACGAGCCATCCAGCCAACCAGCCATCCCCAACAAACAACAGCCGCCCCACCCCAGACCCTGCCGCACTAACACCAACACCCACGCCCACCCCCGTGCTGCGCCGGCTGACAACCGGCGGCTGCTGTACCCAGCCCTATTGGTCGGCCGACTCGCAGCATATGCTGTTCATCGACAAGCCGGCCCCGGATGCCCCGATCGGCATTTGGAGCGTGGATGTGACGCAGGAAGACCTCGCTCCCAAACTGATCACCGAGCGCATCGGCTACTACACAAGGGACATGGCTTTTCTGGTGGAAGTGGGTGAGGGGACAACCACCATTGAGCGCCTCGCCGACGGTAAGCGGTGGACGGTGCCGGCTGAGGGCCGGCCAGTATCCTTCTCTCCCAGCCGGACGCGCATCGCCTGGCAGGTGAGTGACGATGTGCCCTTCGAGCAGCGCGTGACCCAGGTCTGGGTGGCGAATATGGACGGCACCGAGGCCAGATCAGTCGCCAAACTGCCACGGGGGAGCCTGGGCGGCTGGATTTCGGAGGAGATCCTGCTTCTGAGCAACCGTGAGACGCTGGAGTCACGGGAGCAGGTCCTGTTCACGCTGTCGCTCGTGGATGGCGCGACGGTGGAGTTGGTGCGGTCGGAGCGACTGCGGGGCGGCATCCTATCGCCGGATCGCCGATGGATGGCCTACTACATCGCCCTGAGCGATGAGCCAGCAGAGAACGGGCTGTGGCTAGTCAGCACGGACGGCAAGGAGCGCCGGCAGGTGGACCGGCAGCTTTTCGGTGCGTACCAGTGGCGTGATGCGGGCCGGCTGCTCATCATCCCTTTCCGGCCCGACGCCGTCTCTCACGAGATCTGGGAGCTGAATGTGGAGACAGGGGAGACGCGCCGGCTGACCGATCCCACCACCACACCCTTCAAGATCGCCAACGGTGACTGGGAAGTCTCGCCCGACGGTCGCTATGTGGCCTTTGTGGAGAGTCGGGATCGGAACATCTGGGTTCTGGATCTGGGACAATGATTCAGTGGGGGGCGGTCATCCTTTCTTGGGAAGACGATACCCCAGCCACCGGAGCGCATTCTCGTCCTTCCTCCAGCGCTTGCGGACTTTGACCCACAGTTCCAGGAATACGCGGTGGCCCACAAACTGCTCCAACTCCCTCCGCGCCGCCTGCCCGATGCGCTTCAGCATGGAGCCTCGCGCACCGATGAGGATTCGCTTTTGTGAGTCCCGCTCCACATAGATGTTGGCGTTGATGTAGATCAGGTCCTCGCGCCGCTGCTTCCACTCTTCCACCACCACGGCCACGGAATGAGGGACCTCGTGGTGCGTGAAATGCAACACCTGTTCGCGGATGAGTTCGGCCGCGATGATGCGCTCCGGTTGGTCCGTGACCTGATCGGGCGGGTAGTACTGGGGGCCGGCCGGCAAGTGACCCACAATCTCATCCAGCAGATGATCGGTTCCCGTACCCTCGGTGGCCGATGTCAACACGACTTGGGCCGGCTCGACCAGGCCGCCGTACGCAGTGGTATGTGATTCCACCTCGTCGGGGGCGAGAAGATCCGCTTTGTTCAGGACGAGAAAGATTGGCACACGCGCGTGTTGGCGAAGGATATCACCGATCTGGCGATCCTCGTCTGTCGGGGCCTCCGAAACGTCCACCATGAACAGGATCAGGTCAGCATCAGGAATGGCTCGCGTGGCGGTTTCGACCATGAATTCGCCCAGTTTGTGGAGTGGCTCGTGGATGCCGGGCGTGTCGACGAAGATGATCTGGGCGCGTTGGTCGGTTCGGATACCCAGAATCCGCCGGCGGGTGGTCTGCGGCTTGGGCGATACGATGGCGACTTTCTGGCCCACGTAGCGGTTCATCAGCGTCGATTTCCCGACGTTGGGCTTGCCTACCACAGCCACAAACCCCGATTTGTAGCCTTCCGGCAGTTCCTCGAGGGAAGGCAGGATCGGGTAAGCCGCCGGCTTTTCGTCACCCGGAATCTCGGGCCATTGGATGTCGTCTTGGGTCGTGTGTGTCACGCTATCAGCCTACCACAATCGACCGCATGAGTCAAGTTTCAAAAGAGCAGTGGGGCGCACAAACGAGTTGTCAGGTGACCGGCACTTTTCTCGAGGATTTCGCCCTGCATAGGACAATCCTCCAAGTGCCGGTCACCTTTCCATAGGTTGTCAGTGCACCTGGTGGTGCTTGAAAACTTGCTGATCACCTGCTTCTAT
>JBHHXF010000114.1:0-9236 GCA_046756905.1 Anaerolineae bacterium
ACTACTGGGCGGCTGAAACCGACCGCTGGGTCGTCTACCCATGGGACCCCAACCGCCAGGAGATGCTCAAATCGAGGTAGAAACACCTGCAAGATGAGACATCAAACTGTGTGGAGTTACGAGTTTGGCCGCCTCTGGAAGTGCTGAAGTCGTTACTACAGGGTTCTCGGATAGGGCTAAGGTGATGCCCGGATACAGACAGGCTATCGTTGAGAACGGATGGTGTGTGCCACGCACAAGGAGCCGTCGCCGTTGAATTCGCAGCAGCGTCCTGAGCTTGTCGAAGGGATGTCTCGCCTCCTCCGTGGGGAGCTTACCAGTGCCGAGTTGCCCGAACGCATCGACCTGGGCGCACTCAACGCCGCCATGAATGAATTCTGGAAGCGGAGCATCCACGACATTGATAAGGGGAAAGTCACCGAATGGGGCGGTACCCTTGTGCTTAACGAAGAGGGCAACCTTGAGCTGGCACATGTGGCGGCCGGCGATGCTGACGGTATCAGTCTCAGCCATGATGCGCCTTCAGGAGCACTCTTTGTGGGCACCTTTCATACGCATCCCTACGAGGACGGTCAAACGGGTATCTCCTTCAGTGGCGCAGACATGGCCGTGGCCATCAATCATGCCAACACCCTTACGCTTGTGCAGAGCGGCGAGTGGGTTTACGGACTCCTTAGGACCGAGAAGACACCAGATCAGGTCAGTTGGTTTCAACTGAGTGACGAGATGGATGAACTTTATGCGAACTATCTGGAAGATCCAGACATAAGCTCTATGGAGGTTATTCTTATGGCAAACCTGGACATGTGAGTACGGTATGGACTGGCCTTCTACTACGGCGAGATTCTCGGTGAGTTGGAGGAGGTGTACCGACCATGAATAGTGAGCAGAAGACAGACCGGTACGATGACAGTCGCGTGAGAGAAAGAACACTGAAATACAGGGAACGATTGCGAGCCACGGGTGTCGAGGAGCCGGCCCCCAACCTCGCGGCTGTCGCCGCTCAGTGGAAGGCAAGACAGGCTGCCGGCGAGGAAGCCGGCACCCTCAAAACATACCGCTTCGTCATCATCGTCCAACCCGAGGACGGCCAATTCCGGGCCTATGCCCCCACCCTCGACGGCTGTGAGGCCAGAGGGTCTACGCCGGAGGAGGCGAAGAAGCGGCTGTTACAGGCCCTCTACGTGCGATTGACGGAGATCCTCAGCGGCGGCCGGACGCCACCCTCGGACGAAGACGCCGAGATTGTCAATGTCGTGCTTCCAACGTCGTCCCAATAGCCCGGCTCATGACCTCCATGGATGACATCTTGCTGTCCCATGTGATAAGGCTCGATCACGTTGCCATCGCGGTCCACCGCATCCGCGATGCGCTTCCCCTGTACCGCGACCTTCTGGCCGGCGAATATCATCAGGGGGGCACCGAGAAGGCCGGCGGTTTCAGGTGGGCGCAGTTCACCTATCCCGCAGGCGGAAAACTGGAGCTACTAGAGCCGGTGGGGGAGGATAGCTTCCTGCACGAATTCCTGGAGACACATGGCGAGGGTGTCCACCATATCACGTATCTCGTGCGCGATATCGAGGAACTCGTTGATCGCCTTAGAGCCAACGGGTATCGCGTTGTGAACGAGAACTACCAGTACCCTGAGTGGAAGGAGGCGTTCATCTCGCCGCGCTCGGCAAACGGCACAGTGGTGCAACTGGCCGAAACTCCCTTCAGTGATGAAGAGCAGGTGCGTGTCTGGAGACCAGACCTGGAAGTCCTATTGCGGGGTGACGGCTAATAGGACGCATAAGCCTTGTCGTGGGGGAGGATCTAGCACCATGCTATCGATGACGCCGAATAAACAGGGATGTTGGTTGTTCGTCCAGCTCTAGTGGACAATGAGCACCGGGCAGGACGCGTTCTGCAACACTTTACGGCTTACGCTGCCCAGGAGCATGGCTCCCAGCCCGCCCAGGCCCCTTGATCCCATCACGATCAAGTTGGCCTGGCGCACCTCAGCTACGCGCAGGATAGCTTCCGCCGCCGGCCCCTCAAGCACGTCAATCTCGACCTCAACATCTGCTGCACGCAAGAATTCGGCCGCCTTCTCAGCGACCTCCGTTCCGTGCGCCGTTCCCCGGGCTACGATTGCCTGTGTCTGCTCATCACCCAGATAGCGCGGCACGGGATCGAAGGCGTACAGCACGATCACCTGGGAGCCCAACTGGCCTGCCAGGTCACGTGTGACTTCCGTGGCTCGTTCGGCATTCTCCGATCCATCCACTGCCAGGACGATCGTATCAAACAATGCTGCACCTCCTACGAATTCAGTGGTCAGTGGTCAGTGGATAGTGGGTAGTGATCACTGCCTGCCGGGCATGGGCCTGGATTTCGTTAATCTGGTACGTTGATCAGTGATCAATAATCAGTGGACAGGTTGGTCTGACCGCCTTTCACTGTCCACTGCCCACTGCCCACTGCTCACTGATCGTTGCCTGCCGGGCACGGGCCTGGATTTCGTTGATCCGGTACGCTGTAGCAGATTTCGGACATGGACTCGCCTTCAGGATTGCGTAGGATCAATTTGTCGCCGGCATCTTCAAGCAACTCATCAGGGCTTCCCCAGTACAGGTCGGAATAACCCTGGGTTAGAACCGGCTCTCCATCTGTAGTCCACACTCGAATACCGTTATCGTGCGGTATGTACATATCGGGGAAGGTGAAGATGTTGCCGTCGTCATCTTCCAGGGTCCAGCCGGCCATGTTCGTTGGGTCCCCTCGGTTCTTCATGTACACCCACTCGATACACCGAGCCTCACAACGATCCGAACGCCCGATCTGATCGGCTGAGTAGCGCACCCACGTCAGCCAGACCGCGATGCCGGGCACAGGTTCCTGTAGTATCTGCGGCTGGCCAATGCTCAGCACGCTAATACCTTCGGGGCCGCAGACTGTCAGGCTTACGTCATCGAGCCACACCGCCGTCACGCCGTCGGAGCCGTTGTTGTAGACGTTGAAGAGCAACTGGACATCGCGGCCAGCGTATGGTGTGAGGTCAAACGGCTCGGGTTGTATCCAGGACTGGAGGTTCGAATGTGTGTGCAGCACCGGAGCCAGGGGCTGGCCGGCGGCATCGGCCAACATCACGTCAAAGTAATCTCCGTCGATATCCTGACTGACCGGGAAGTAGAAAAACGTGAGCTGGGCGCTGGTTGCATTTTCGGGCACTCGGAATGCTTGGCTGATGTACGAATAGGTGCGAGTGTCAGACTCACCCGGTTCGATGCCCAGCCGCATCGAGTGCTGGGAGTCGCCATGTGCGTGCACGGTAGAGTAGTCGGCTGGGTGGGCGGTGTCGCCGATGGACCAGCCGGCTAGATCAGACTCGAATCCGCCGTTGTCGATTACCTCACCGCACGTGATTCGCGGCGTCGCAGAGGGTGTGACCGTTGTGGTGGCGCTGGGGGTGAAGGTCGCCAGCGTCTCTGTTGCTGTCGGGCTGGCAGTGCCCGTAGGTGTGGCCGTGGTTGTCGGCGTTGGAGTCGCCGGCACGGCTGTGGATGTTGCTGTCGGGCCGGCCAGCGACGTCGGGGTCAGGGTGACAGTGCTAGTAGGCGTAGCCGTGGGTGATGGCGCTACTGCGCCCTGGTAGTTTCTCCCAACCAATGGCAGGAAGCCATTGATCGGCGCCGAAAGTAGTTCCAGGCGGGCGTCATCCCAGAAAGAGAAGTTGTTCGCGACGGGCCACTTGGCAGTCCCCTGTGTGAACACAGTAACCGCGCTGGATTGCGCTGTTGTGGTGATTACCATCTTGAGCCATTCGTCGTAGTGCTCTACCATCGGCGTCCACTCGACGGTATCGGCCGTAGCCTCGGTGCCGCCGGTCGGGTCGATGCCAATGGACACCCGATATTCGCCATTGCTATTGCCATTCACATCGGGATGACATGGTTCCAGGGGGGTGTAGCATGGGTCTCCGCAGTCACTGCTCCACACCCTGGCCCAAATGGAAAACCGGACTACGCTGTCTTCCGGGACCAGGACGCGCTGATAGATACCACCCGTGTGGGTCGCGAAGTTGTTGAAGTACTTCTGAGAAAAATCACCGTGATAGACCATGATGCTATTGTCCCAGATGTACTCTTCTTTATATTCTGGCTCATGGTTGATGCCAGGCTGCGTGCCCGGTACCCACCATCGGCTCCAGCCTGCGGCCAAGCGAGATGACGGTGGCGCATCAATGTACTCGCCCTCGAAATCGCCATTGGTGAGCATGTTTCCTGGCCGCACGGGAAGTGGCGTTGCGGGTGGCTGCCACTGCCTATGCGGATTCGTATAGCTGCCGAGGAGTGAAGGTTCGGAGATGCGGTGGGGAGCCAAATCTCCCCTGCTCCTCTGCACCCCTGCTCCACCGCTAACACCGGTGGCCGGCACGGAGTGGACAAATACGGGCAGGGAGATCAGCCCGGACAGGATGATGAGAAATAGGCCGATCTGTCGTAGTCGCATGTCAGTCTCCTCATTAGGGTACACTGAATTGGCAGGCAATCAGAGTGTATCACAAGTACGGGCTGTGGGCAAGGTGGCCGGCAGGCTCCGTCGAGATGCCGTAGGCGAGTCGTATAGGAATTTGTGCGTATCTAACGGCCAATCCTTGCGTTGTATCCCGTGAGAGTGCAGTCTGAACGAAGGGTTTTCACATTCATTACACTTTCACAAGATGGTGGTAACACAAGTATGTGAGAATCGTTTTCAGAAGTAGAGTGTGTAAGATTCGGCGCTACTTTCTCATCGAATTCGTACGTGGCGGGTGTGGATTTGTGAGTTGGGATGAGTAACACAGTAGTAGTCTCCCGTCAGGAGGCCCGATATGACGACCCTGATCATCATAATAGCTCTAATGTTGCTGCTTGTCTGGTCAAATACACAAGGTTCACGCGCTTAGCAATGGACTCGGACCTCGCTGTCAGCCGGGTGTTGTGCTTGACTCAATAGCTAATGGCTAGATGACCGATGATCTGAGACGCCCAAACGCATCTTCTTTTCTCCTCCTTTGACAAAAGGGGCGAGACCGCAGAGTCTCGCCCCTTTTGTACCTACTCCGGTGGTGTAAAGCTACAGCGTGTAGCTTTCGCCTGGATTGAGCACTACCGCGCTGCTAGCTGTATCCCTCTCCACTAGCTCGGCCCAAGAATCGACATCTTGGGCAATAAGATCAAACGTGTTATAGTGCATTGGGATGACCACCCTTGGACGCACGAATTTGACTGCCTGTAAAGCATCTGTCGGGCCCATTGTGAAATTGTCCCCGATGGGTAACAGAGCCACATCAATCTCGTTCATGTCGCCGTACAACTTCATGTCGCTGAAGAGGGCTGTATCGGCAGCATCATAGATCGTGGTCCCACCTGTTGTTATGAGGAGACCCGCTGGAGTGCCTCCGTATCGCCCATCGGGCAACATGGAGGTGTGATGTGCTATTGTTAGTTGGACACGACCGAAGGGGAAGTCATAGCCGCCACCGATATTCATACCGTGGCCACTTTCCGC
This sequence comes from Anaerolineae bacterium, assembly GCA_046756905.1. Taxonomy (GTDB): domain Bacteria; phylum Chloroflexota; class Anaerolineae; order Epilineales; family JAANWY01; genus JBHHTZ01. The sequence goes on from JBHHXF010000114.1 coordinate 5,536, forward strand.
TCCTTGTTCCTGACAATAGTTCACAACCTCGAAGGTCGAAATGATAGTGGATCCAGTTCGTTTGGCAATATCCACCGCGTCGCCCACGTGGTCGAAGTGACCGTGGGAGATTAGAATGTAGTCAGGATCAACATCGTCCGGTCCAACATCCGCTAGAGGATTATTTGACAGGAATGGATCGATGAGTAGCGTTGTGCCGTTGCTGTCAACGGTCCAACATGCGTGACCGTGCCAGGTGAGTGTTACCGACATTGGTGCGACCTCCTTACTGACGGTGAAGAGTGGTGATAGATCATTTATGGGGTAGTTACAGCGTGTGTGATGCACACTTTATGTATTATAACACATTTTACAACTCTAATGCAACACTCAGAAAACTCTCATGTTCTGTTAATCTTCAGCATATATCATTACCCACGACAATAAAGGTGACTAACCTCCACCCAATTTGTTGGCCCGAGATTGTCGCTCATGGGCAGAGTGGCAACCGACGGGCCTTTGTTTTTGGGTCAAAAGTCTAATCTCAAGCTAATCGAATTCTCATCTTCTGTTAATGTTCGAGATGCAAAATAATGTCCGTCAGAGATTACCCCCCCTGACAGAAACGAGGGCTGGTTCAATGGGGCGGAGCCAGCCCTCGCTCTCTTTTCCCACACAAGAATTCGAAAGCCTCTAGCGCCATCCCTCGATCTGAGATGGACCTCCGCGCACGAGGATGAGGGTCATGCGAAGAGAATCTCAGGCGTCCGAAGTCTGGCTAGCCGGCCTCCTGCTCTCTTCATGAGCGGCCTTCTCTCGCAGCCGGCGTTCCTGCCGCGCTTCAGCCGCTTGCCACCGCCGGCGCTCCTCCTCCGTTTGCGGGACGAGGGGGCGGACGGCCGTCGGTTGGCCGGCTCCGTCCAGCGCCACGTACACCAAATAGGCCGACGACGTATGAGTGATGCTGCCATCCAGGATATTCTCGGCCGTGACTTTCACGCCGACTTCCAGTGAGGTATGTCCTACCCAGTTGACCTGCGCCTCCAACGTCACCAGATGCCCGACAAATACTGGCTGCAGGAAGGTCATGGTGTCCATCACGATTGTGACCACAGGCCGGCAGGCATGGCGTGTCGCACATATGCCGCCGGCGGTGTCCACCAGCTTCATGATGGTTCCACCGTGCACGTTGCCCATGGGATTGGCATCGGAGGGCATCATCAACTGGCTCATTACGGTTCTGGATTCTTCGACGGTCTTACCTTCCATGATTCTCTACATCTCCCCTTTTGGGTACGAGCCGAGTATTCGCAGGAAGGAGGCGATCTCTTTCAGGTGGTTGATTCCATTACGGCAGCGTTCCTCGGCCATGCTGCCGGCAAAGTCGAGGTAGAAGAAATACTCCCAAGGCTTGCCTTTTAGAGGGCGAGACTCAATCTTGGTCAGGTCAATGTCGCGCAACGCGAAGACACTGAGGCTCTTGAATAGCACGCCAGGCACGTTCTTGGTGGCAAAGACGACAGACGTTTTGGCCGGCAACTGGGGTTCAATCGGATCGCGGCCCATGATGAGAAACCGCGTGTAGTTCTCCGGGTTGTCTTCGATCCCTTGTTTCAGGATTTCCATGTCGTGCACCTGGGCTGCACGCCGGCTGGCGATGGCTGCGGCGTCCGTTAGCCCTTGCGTTTTGATCAGAGCCACGCTGCCGGCGGTGTCGTAGGTCGAGACGCGCTCGACACCGGGCAGCCAATCTAACGTCTTCTCACACTGCGCCAGTGCCTGGGGGTGGGAATAGACACGGCGGATGTCGGCGAGTTGTGTGCCAGGGTGGACAATCAGGCAGTGGACGATGCGCAGGTACTGCTCCCCGACGATGGAAAGATCGTGCTCCAGCAGCAGGTCATAATTGCGGTGGATGCTGCCGGCCAGGGAATTCTCAATTGCGACGATTCCCCGATCGCACTCGCCGGCCTCGACACGCGCGAACACTTCGTCGAAGGTCTCGCACGGCACCGGTTCGACCGCCTCCCCATTGAAAAACTCAACCGCGGCCGCTTCGCTGTAAGCGCCGCGTTCACCCTGGAATGCTACTCGTAAGGTTCTCTTGTCCTTCATGCACCCCTCCTTGCAAGATCTTGCTTCTGCACAACAGAGGTGCGTAAAACGTGAAGCGTGAAACGTGAAGACTGCTGGTATACCGCGTGATCATCACGTTTCACGTTTTACGTTTCACGCACGCGTCGTTGAGCCTCGCTCGCTGTCGTGAGCAGCGCGCGAGCCTGGGCGATTTGCGCCTCCACGGCCGCCGGCGCTGTCCCACCCACCACGCTTTTGGTCTGCACCGAACGAACAAAGTCGAACGTCTCGTAGACGTCTGCCTCGAAGGCGGTGTGCTCCGCCTGAAACTCCTCCAGGGGCAACTCTCGCAACGCCGTATTACGCTCGCCCGCCTTGCGAACCAGCCGACCTACCACGCCGTGGGCTTCACGGAAGGGTACACCGCGCCGCACCAGGTAGTCGGCCAGGTCGGTAGCGAGCATCGCATCGTCGAGGGCTGCGGCCATCCGTCCTTCATCCACGTGCAGCGTCTCGACTACGCCGGCTACCACCGGCAAGGTTATCACAAGAGTGTCGATGCTGTCAAACAGCGGCTCCTTGTCCTCCTGCAAGTCCTTGTTGTAGGTGGACGGCAGCCCTTTCAGCGTGGTCAACAGCCCGACCAGATGGCCGATCAGCCGGCCGCTCTTGCCCCGAGATAGTTCCAGGGCATCCGGGTTCATCTTCTGCGGCATCAGGCTGGAGCCGGTGGCGTACGCCTCATCGATCTGCACGAAGCCGAACTCGTAGGTGGAGTAGAGGATCAGGTCTTCCGCCAGCCGGCTCAGATGTACGCCGATGAGCGCGGCGGCGAAAAGGAACTCGGCGATGAAGTCGCGGTCGCTGACGGCATCAATGCTGTTCGGGGTGATATCACGGAATCCCAGCGCTCGCGCCAGGAACTCGCGGTCAACCCCCAGGGCGTTGCCGGCCAGCGCGCCGGCCCCCAAAGGCAACACGGCAGTGCGTTCGGCGCAGCCAGCCAGCCGCTCCCGATCCCGCTGCAACATCCAGAAGTACGACATCAGCCAGTGGCTGAAGAACACCGGCTGTGCCTGTCGCAGATGGGTGTAACCTGGCATGACGGCGTCCAGGTGAGCTTCGGCCTGGCTGATGATAGAGTGTTGCACCGCCCCCAACAGCTCGTCGATGTGATCGATGGCATCCAGGAGGAACAGCCGCACGTCCGTCGCCACCTGGTCGTTGCGCGAGCGGCCGGTATGAAGCTTGCCGGCGACGCGGTGCCCTGAGCCTGTCGAAGGGTCGCCGACCAGTTCGTGCAGCCGGCGCTCGACGGCGGTGTGGATGTCCTCATCGCCCGGCTTCACCTGGAAGGTGCCGGCGGCGAACTCCGCACGGACCTGCTCCAGTCCGTCGATCAGCGTGTCACGCTCGGTGTCGCTGATGAGGCCGGCGCGCGCCAGCGCCCGCGCGTACACCACCGAGCCGGTGATGTCGGCATCGTACAGCCGGCGGTCGAACCCGATGGAGGCGTTGAATTGCTCCATCAATTCGTCGGTTGGTTTCTCAAAACGTCCGCCCCAGAGTTTCATTGTTTCTCCTACAGTGAGATTTTAGGCGGTTCCAGAAATTAAACTATCCCAACTGCTCCCGCCGGATTGCCA
>JBHHXF010000115.1:0-9151 GCA_046756905.1 Anaerolineae bacterium
AGAGATGCTTGATCTCGCAATCATCATTGCAAACTACAACACACGCGACAAACTGCGCGATTGCCTGGCGTCCATCGCCGGCAGTCAGGGCGACCTCGCCGTCGCGACATGGGTGGTTGACAACGCATCCAGCGACGGCAGCGTGGACATGGTTCGTCAGGCATTCCCCAATGTGAACGTGATCGCCAGTTCGGTCAACGGTGGGTTCGCCTATGCCAACAACCTGGGCCTGCGCGCCGCCGGCTTCCACCCGACCGGTGACGAGGCCCCTCGCTCGGCGCGAGAGATGGCCAGCCTGCCGGCCACCGACGCCACGCCTCCCGACCCACCACGCTATGCCCTGCTCCTCAACCCGGACACCGTTCTCGCCCCCACAGCCCTGAGCGACATGGTCGCGTATCTGGATAGCCGGCCCGAGATCGGCGCTGCCGGCCCCAGGCTGGTTCGCGCCGATGGCAGCCTGGACCTGGCCTGCCGGCGCTCTTTCCCTACCCCCGAAGTCTCGTTCTATCGGATGGTCGGGCTAAGCCGGCTATTTCCCCGCAGCCGGCGCTTCGGACGCTACAATCTGACATACCTGGACCCTGATCGGGAAACCGAGGTCGATTCGGTGGTGGGGGCGTTCATGATGGTACGTCGTGAGGCCATTCAGGACGCCGGCCTGCTGGATGAGCGCTTTTTCATGTACGGCGAGGACCTGGACTGGGCGCTGCGGATGAAGCAGTCCAGCTGGAAGATCTACTACAACCCGAACGTAACCGTGCTTCACTACAAGCGTGCCGCCAGCGCGGGCAGCGAGCGCGCCAGCTTCGAGTTCTATCGCGCCATGTACCTGTTCTACGAAAAGCACTACGCGGCCGAGACGCCGTTCTGGCTGCATTGGCCGATCATGGCCGGCATCGCGCTGAAGGGAGGTCGCCGGCTGATGCGCGAGATGTGGGGGCCTGCAAGAAGGCCGGCGGAGGTCGCACCATGAGCAGGACACAACGCGCCCTGTTCGTCGGCTTGCAGATCTTCCTTGACATCGTGATGATCGTGCTCGCCTTCCTGGCCGCCTATCGACTGTGGATCGCCTTTCCGCTGCGGCCCGTCGTGGAGATGGCGCCCCTCAGCGATTATCTCAGGATGCTAGGCGTCCAGGTCATCGTCACGTTGATTGTCTTTTTCTTCTACAAGCGGTATCATCGCACCCGCATCACTTCCTACTTCGATGAACTCTCCCGCGTGTTCGCCGGCGTGTCTATCGCCATCGTCACAACGGTGGCTTTCGTCTCATTCTTCTTCAAGAACAGCGCCCTGGATGTTGACTACTCGCGGGGTATGGTGGTCTATGCCTGGGCCCTGACCATCATTTTCGTCATGCTGGACCGTATTCTGTATGGCGTGATTGCCGGCCTACTTAGATCGCGAGGGATCGGAGAGGAGCGAGTTCTGATTGTGGGAGCCGGCGACGTGGGACAACAGATGGTTCGGCGCGCCCAGACGTCGCCCTGGCTGGGTTACGAGGTGATTGGGTTCGTGGACGGCGTTTCGGGGATTGATCGGGTCCGGGGCGTTCCGGTCCTGGGCAAAACCGAGGAACTGGCCGATGTCATCGAGCGGCACAGTATCACTGAAGTGATTATCGCCCGGCCGGAGGCCGATCCTGGTGAACTGCTCACGATCATCGACCGCTGCCAGGATTGTCATGTGACTATCAAAGTCTTCCCCAGCGTCTTTCAGATTATGGCCTCGGAAGTTCGCCTGGGGGATTTGAACGGGCTGCCACTACTGACGGTGCGCGATTCCGCCCTGCGTGGCTGGCGGCTCAGCCTCAAGCGCGCGGTGGATATCGTCGTGGCTGGCCTGACCGTGGTGCTGCTGTCTCCGCTCATGCTGCTATTCGCGTTGCTGATCAAGCTGGATTCACCTGGACCCGTCTTCTACGTCCAAGAACGCATGGGATTGGATGCCAATCCTTTCCTCATGATCAAGTTCCGAACCATGCGCGCGGATGCTGAAGCCCAGACAGGGCCTGTGTGGGCCACCGCGGACGACCCTCGCAAGACACGCATTGGGACGTTCCTGCGCAAGACAAGCCTGGATGAACTGCCCCAGTTCATCAATGTGCTATTGGGAGAGATGAGTGTGGTGGGGCCGCGGCCGGAGCGGCCGGTGTTTGTGGAGGAGTTTCAGAAGCAGATTCCGCGCTATATGAACCGCCACCGGGAGAAGGCCGGCATAACCGGCTGGGCCCAGGTTAACGGTCTGCGAGGTGATACATCTATTGAGGAGCGCACCAAGTATGACCTGTGGTACACCGAGAATTGGTCACTGTGGCTGGACTTCAAAATCATGCTTAAGACTGTAATCCAGGCGATACGTGATCCGAATGCTTATTAATTCGTGTAGAGCCGATTCCAAATTGGCTGCCGTCTGGAAAAGTTCGATCACACATCGAAAACATAACGCCTTAGCCGGCTGACCACAGGCTAGCTGAACGCTTGGGGACCAGACTCTACCATCATCGTAGTCTCAGGTGTCTCCTCCTGATCCTCCTCAGCAGCGGTTCGTCCGAAGATCTCTTCCGTGGGCTTGGTTGTATCTTTAGCCTCAAGGCCCCCCTCGACCAGTACACCTTCAGCCGGCACATTGACATGGCCACAGTAGGGACAAACTTCCCACGTCAATTCGTTGAGCCGACCGCAGGCGTGGCAGTGCTGCTTGAGCTGCGACTGACAGGCCGGACAGAGCAGATAGTCCGACTCCACGCGTACCCCACACAACGGACACACCAGCCGTTCTTCGATGTCCTGGAGCAATGCCTCTTCCGCCAGTGCCCGCTCGTATCGCTCCGCCAACGTCTCCCTGGGACGCAGAATTAGATACAGGAACAAACCTAGAACGTTAAACACCAGCACAAGTAGAATCGAAAGCAGTTGAAAGAAAATATCGTGAGTCCGTGACCGGATATCGCGGAAAGTCCACACCACAAGACTGATCCAGAAAGCTGCCATAAAAGCGCCAAAACAGAGGGCAGCGATCTCCAGGAATTGACTGAGTCGATCCAGAATTGCCACGAAATCTATGCTTATGTCTGGCATGAGATAATTTCCCTTCCTATCGACATGATAGCGGCGGCTATTATAGCACGAAAGCGGTCTGCTGTCCAAGATGGGCAATGTGATTGGTGGTCCGGGCAGAGGTTAACAGTTGACGGAATCAAGGGAGTGGTGTATCTTCATTGATCAGATTTTCGCTTTTGAGAAAAGAGGAGATGGCCTATGGCTATTTCGACGCGTAAACGAGATAATGCTCAGCGGGTAGTGGTCACCGGTCTGGGCGCCATTACGCCGGTAGGGCTGTCCGTCTCCGAGTCGTGGCAAGCATTGGTGGAAGGACGGTCAGGGATTCGCCGCATCACTCGTTTCGATGTGAGCTCCTATCCGACCCAGATTGCCGGCACTGTCGAAAGCTTTGACCCGAGCAACTACATGGACCGCAAGCAGGCCAAGCGGATGAGCCGCTTCTCTCAGTTTGCGGTTGCCGCAGCCCAGGAGGCCCTTTCTGACGCCGGCCTGGACTTGGCGCAAGAAGACCCTCTGCGGTGCGGTGTACTTCTGGGCTGCGTCATCGGCGCGATGGATGATGTGGAAGGCGCTGTACGGACTCTGGTGGCAAAGGGTGGGAAACGGTTGTCGCCCTTTATCAGCGTTATGATCCCGCCCAATGTGCCGGCTTTCCAGGTAGCGCTCACGTACGGTCTCAAAGGTTACAACAACACCGTGGCCACAGCTTGTGCTGCCAGTACACAGGCCATCGGCGAGGCAGCAGAGGTGATCCGGCGCGGGCAGGCGGATGTGATAGTGGCGGGCGGAACCGAATCCAATCTGTGCGAGGCGACAATCGCCCTCTACTGTGCAAGCAAGGCTCTTGCAACGCGAAATGATGAACCCGAACGAGCCAGCCGGCCTTTTGATAAGGATCGGGATGGATTCGTGCCGAGTGAAGGGAGCGGGATTCTGGTACTGGAGAGTCTGGCCCACGCGCGCCAGCGCGATGCGCGCATATACTGTGAGGTGCTCGGTTACGGCGCAACCAGTGATGCCTACCATCTTATTGCCCCTGACCCTACTGGCGCCGGAGCAGCCAACGCTATGCGCGTGGCTCTCACACAGGCAGGTATCGACCCCTCCGATGTGGATTACATCAACGCTCATGGCCCAGGAACACCTCTAGGCGACGCTACCGAGACCATAGCTATCAAGCGAATGTTCGGTACTCATGCCTATCAGGTGGCTATCAGCTCCATCAAATCCATGATTGGACATCTGGCAGGAGCAGCGGGAGCCGTAGAGGGCATCGCTACGATCAAAGCCATCGAGACGGGGGTTATCCCGCCCACCATCAACCTGGATACGCCGGACCCAGAGTGTGATCTAGATTACGTACCGCTGATAGCGCGGCGGGCGAGGGTGGACGTAGCCATGTCCAATAACTTCGGGCAGGGTGGGCAGAATGTCAGCGTCATTTTCGGGTGCTATTCGAGTTGAGATGATGAACAATCTAGCGGAGGTAGTCGCGGAGGCGCTTGCTGCGCATGGGATGGCGGAGCCGGCGTATGGCTTTGGTTTCGATCTGACGGATTCGCTCGCGGGTGACGCCGAATTTCTCGCCGACCTCTTCCAGCGTGTGTTGGTAGCCATCGGCCAGGCCAAAGCGGAGCTGTAGAACACGAGCCTCGCGGGGGGAGAGGCTGCCCAGCACCTGCTCTATTTCTTCCCGCAGTAGCTCCTGCCAGGCGGCTTCCGTCGGCAAAGGCGTATCCTCATCTTCGATAAAATCGCCAAGTTCGCTGTCTTCTTCCTCGCCAACGGGCAGCTCTAGCGACAATGGCCGCTGCGCGATTTCCATGATCTGCTCAATCCTGCGCGGGCTCATATCTAACTCGCTGGCTACTTCCTCAACCGTAGGTTCCCGTCCCAGCGATTGCTCCAAATGGCGCTGCGCTGTCCTGAGTTTGTTGATCTGCTCACTCATGTGCACCGGCACGCGGATAGTTCGCGCCTGATCCGCCAACGCCCGAGTGATAGCCTGACGGATCCACCAGGTAGCGTAGGTGCTGAACTTGTAGCCCAGCAGATAGTCGAACTTCTCTACCGCCCGAATCAGCCCCAGATTGCCTTCTTGGATCAGATCGAGGAACGGCACACCGTGCCCGACGTACTTCTTGGCAATGCTTACAACGAGCCGCGAGTTAGCCTGGATCAACTGCTTGCGCGCCCGTTCACCGTCCATGACAATGCGCTGGAGATCCTCCCATTTTTCAGGATCCAGCTTCTCGGTCTCAAGGCGCTTCTTGGCTTCGTTGCCGCGTTCCAACCGCTTGGCGAATTCGACCTCATCCTCTGATGTGAGTAGTGTGATTGTGCCTATTTCCCGCAGGTACAAGCTGATAGTGTCATCACTATCAACGCCCGTCGGATCAGCCACTGTGCGGGTCTGGCGAGCCCCGGCCGGCGCACGCGACAGTTCGTTGTCGGTGTCTGTGTCGCGCACTTCAACGCCGGCCTTCAGAAGTTCCGTATAAGCCGCTTCAGCCTGTTCCAGGTTTTCTGCATCATCCGGGAAGGCGTCCAAAATCTCCTCAGTCGTCACATGGCCCCGCTCTTGGCCCCGACTGATGAGACTCTCGACGATCTCCTTGCTGCTCGAATGATTGTCCTCAGGACGGGCTACCATAAACTCCTGCTAACTCCTCGCGTCTTGCGTTTTACGGTCGGGGAAACCACGCCTGCATCTCTCCAGTTCGACTCCGCTAACCCAAGTGTATTGAATTTTTCGACTTTGTCAAACGAACTTGAGACCAGAGCCGCACCTGCTAGCGTGACGTGAGTTTCCCCTGCCGGCCTGCGCGCGAGTCGGCCTCAAAGTGTCACATCCAATCACATGCGAGAGACACAAAAGGGCGGGGACTTGGGTCCCCGCCCTTTTGTGTCTTTCTTCTGTTCCAACCAATCTACATGGCGGGCAGCGTTCGACGGATAAGCTCGTAGTTCTCCAGTGCCTTGCCGGCGCCAAGCGCGGTGCAGGCCATGGGATTCTCAGCCACGTAGCAGGGAACTCCCGTCTCCTGAGTCAGCAGGCGATCCATGTTACGTAGCAAGGCGCCACCGCCGGTCATGACCATACCGCGATCGATCACATCGGAGACTAGCTCGGGGGGCGTCTGTTCGAGCACTTCTTTGGCAACCCCGACAATCGCGTGCAGCGGCTCGACAATGGCCTCAGTCACCTCGTCCGAAGAGACCTCGATCGTCTTGGGCATGCCGGCCACCTGATCGCGCCCGCGAACTTCTACTGTCAATTCAGTATCCATCGGCAAGGCGCTACCGATCTCAATCTTGACCTGCTCGGCCGTGCGTTCGCCAATCATCAAGTTGTACTTCCGGCGGATGTAGGCAGCAATAGCTTCGTCGATCCTGTTGCCGCCAACTCGCACCGAGGCAGAGGTGACGATGCCATGCAGTGAGATTACGGCCGCCTCAGTGGTCCCACCACCCATGTTAACGATCATATTCCCGGAGGGTGTGCCCACAGGCATGCCGGCGCCCATCGCCGCGGCGAGGGGTTCTGGGATGAGGAATGCCTCCCGGGAGCCGGCCTGGATCGCTGCATCATGCACGGCTCGGCTTTCCACGCTCGTCACACCAACGGGCACGCTGACCATCACCTCTGGGCGGAATAGCGGCATGCGTCCCACCACCTTTGTGATGAAGTAGCGCAGCATGGCTTCGGTCACAACGTAGTCGGCGATGACGCCATCACGCATCGGGCGCAGGACCTCGATGGTGTCGGGGGTACGCCCCAACATCTCCAGCGCCTCATTGCCGACAGCCATGATCCGGTTGTCATTCACGGAGATGGCCACGACGGACGGTTCCTGGAGCACGATACCCTTTCCTTTCTCGTGCACCAGGATGTTCACTGTGCCAAGGTCGATGCCGATCCGCTTAGAAAACATGCCTGATATTAGCCAAAAGACGTCCGGGGTTTTCGCATGAGTAGCTTGTTCCTGGGTCGAGGGGACCTCGCTGGAACCCCCGACACGGTGAAGTTAGCTAGAGAAACCTCGGAGATCTGCATACTACTCGCCACCTGGCCGGCGCACGTCCGCACGCCGCCGCCGCCGGCGCGCCACTCTCAGTCGAACCCTCGACCGTCTCAGCGCACCCTCAATAGCCTCCATCTGCTCCTCGGGAACACCCTCCTTGAGTATCTTCTCGGCCCGCTGTCGTGCAGCCTCGGCGCGCTCGATGTCGATTTCGTCGGCATATTCGGCGCTGTCTGCAAGGACAATCACGCGGTCAGGACGGACTTCTATGAAACCACCGCCAATGGCGAAGAACTCCACCTGGTCGCCCTGACGAATTCGCAACTCGCCTGGCCGCAGGGCTGTCATCAATAGTGAGTGCCGGGGGAGGATACCCATCTCTCCCTCGATGCCGGGCGCGGTGACCATATCCACGTCGTCGCTGTAGACGTTGCGTTCGGCGGTGACAATATCCAGTCGCAGCGGCATGTCAGTCTTCTCCACGCTCCATCTGCCCGGCCCGTTCAATGGCGTCTTCCAGCGGGCCGACCATGTAGAATGCCTGCTCGGGTAGGTCGTCTACCTCGCCATCAAGGATTGCCTTGAAGCCTTCGACAGTCTTCTCAACTGGCACGTAGGCCCCTGACCGGCCAGTAAAAGCTTCGGCCACAAACATGGGCTGAGACAGGAATCGCTGAATCTTGCGGGCGCGCGCAACCGTCAGCTTGTCATCTTCGCTTAGCTCCTCGACGCCGAGGATAGCGATCACGTCACTTAAGTCACGATAGCGCTGGAGCACTCGCTGTACCTCGCGGGCCACGTTGTAGTGATCCTCGCCGACGATCTGCGGGTCCAGGGCGCGGCTGGTCGATGCCAGTGGGTCCACGGCAGGATACAAACCCTGCTCTGCAATGGATCGCTCCAGGGCGATGGTGGCGTCCAGGTGAGCGAAAGTGGTCACAGGCGCCGGGTCGGAGTAGTCATCAGCCGGCACATATACCGCCTGCAGTGACGTAATAGAGCCAGTCTTGGTCGATGTGATGCGCTCCTGTAACTCGCCCATCTCCGTTCCCAACGTCGGCTGGTAGCCCACAGCGCTGGGCATCCGCCCCAGCAATGCCGACACCTCCGAGCCAGACATCACGAAGCGGAAGATATTGTCGATGAACAACAAGACATCCTGACCGTGGTCGCGGAAATATTCTGCCATGGTCAGGCCCGTTAATCCGACCCGCAGGCGCACTCCCGGCGGTTCGTTCATCTGGCCGAACACCATGGCGACTTGGTTGATCACGCCGGCGTCCTGAAGTTCGTACCAGAGGTCATTCCCCTCGCGGGTGCGCTCGCCGATGCCGGAAAACACAGACACGCCCTGATGCTCTCGACCAATGGTGGAGATGAGCTCCATGATGACGACAGTTTTACCAACGCCGGCGCCGCCGAAGATGCCAGTCTTTCCACCCTTGGTGAAGGGTGCGATCAGGTCAATGACCTTGAGCCCTGTCTCCAGAATCTCCGCAGTAGCCGCCTGCTCTTCAAAGGTGGGGGCCGGCCGGTGGATCGGATAGCTCTCCTCGGCCTTCACAGGCCCCAGGTTATCGATAGGTTCGCCCAGCACGTTGAACAACCGCCCCAGCGTAGGCGATCCAACGGGCACCCTGATGGGTATGCCTGTGTCGTAAGCATCCATGCCTCGACGCAGGCCGTCGGTAGGTCCCATGGCGACGCAGCGCACCCGGTCATTTCCCAGGTGTTGCGCCACCTCGACTACGAGTCTGTCCTCGCCCTGACCATTTGTCTCCACGGGTTGTCCGATGGCCGAGCCAGATGTGTCCCCTGTCAGGGGAATATCTACGGAGTTGTAGATCTCCGGCAACTCCCCCCGGGGGAACTCGACGTCCACCACAGGTCCGATGATTTGTGTCACTTTGCCCAGCGTACCTTTCGCCATGCGTTCTTTCTTCTCCTCAGTATGCTATGTTTGTAGTAAGGCGCGTAACGAAGTGGAGTGTCGCTCAACGCCACTCCGCTTCGCTGCGTGGCTTACTACGAACCTGGTCTGCTCAACGCCACTCTGCT
>JBHHXF010000116.1:0-9136 GCA_046756905.1 Anaerolineae bacterium
CCAGCACCGGGGATCAGTTCGGCACGCAATGTGGCGCCGGTGGCGTCCTTGATTTCGGAGGCTTCGTCTACCAGGGTGTCACCAAAATCGAAGCAAATGGCGAGGATGTGGCGCGTCATCTAGCCTAACAGTGAGGAGACCGTGGCCGGCAGTTGCAGTGTGACAGACGTGCCTTCGGCGAAAAACTGGTCCAGACCGGGGTTGGGGAGATCGACGGTGAGCACTGTGCCATCCTCAACGGCCACGGTGTAGCGGGCCAAAGGACCGATGTAGGCCAGGCTGAGCACGCGCGCCGGCACGCCCAGGTCGCCATCGCCTCCAATCCGCAATGCCTCTGGGCGCAGGACAACCGAGACCTGAGCCGATGGGTTGCGTGGCGGTCGCCGGCTGTGGATGGTTTGCCCGAAAAGGCGAATGGTCGCCCCGTCGGCATCCGCTTTCAAGACTTCGACCGGGACGACGTTCGACAGACCGACGAACTCCGCCACGAAGCGGTCTACGGGCTGGCGGTAGAGCTCGCGCGGTGTCCCCACCTGAATCAGCTTGCCTTGGTTCATGATCGCAACCCGGTCGGACAGGCTGAAGGCTTCCTCCTGATCGTGGGTGACGTACACGCTAGTGATGCCCAGTTGCCGTTGAAGCGCCCGGATCTCCGCGCGCATACGGACGCGGAGTAGGGCATCCAGGTTGGACAGAGGTTCGTCAAAGAGCAGCACTTTGGGGCGGATGACGAGCGCCCGAGCCAGCGCCACGCGCTGCTGCTGCCCGCCGGACAGTTGGGGCGGTGATTTCTTCTCGTGCCCCTGCAATTCCATCAGAGCGATCGCTTCTGCCACCCGCTTCTGGATCTCGTCTTTCGGCATCCGCCGCGCGCGCAGACCATACGCGATATTGTCGGACACGCTCATGTGCGGGAAAAGTGCGTAGCTCTGGAACACCATCGCTGTCGGGCGAGCGTAGGGCGGCACATCGGTGACATCGTCAGCGCCGATGAAGATGCGGCCCGCCGTCGGCTCCTCAAAGCCGCCGATCATCCGCAAGGTGGTGGTCTTGCCGCAGCCGCTCGGGCCGAGTAGGCAGATCAACGTGCCGGCCTCGACCTCCAGATTGAGGTCGTCCACCGCTTTGACAGAGCCGAAATGTTTGCTCAGGTCTTGCAGGCTGATAGAAGCTGTCGAGAAGACTTCAGACATGATTATATCCTAAACAGATCCACGAAACTCTTCCCGGTGACTTTGCTCAGCACACCGAGCGCCATCAAGATGATAACGATGAGCAGCGCGGCGAAGGCGGCCGCTTCGCTGGGCGTGCCCCGAATCATGACGCTAAACATGCGCACGGTGAAGAGCTGCGTGCGGCCGGCGTTCAAGAACACAGCCGCGCTCAGGTCAGTCATCGCTTTGATAAATATGTAGATTACACCGGCGAAGAAGGCCCGGCTCAACAGTGGGAAGGTGACATAGGTAAAGGTTCGGAAGCGCGACGCCCCGAGGTCAAGCGAAGCTTCTTCCAGCGATGGATCAATCTGCTTCCCCGCCGCGACTCCGGTGCGCAGGCCGACGGGCAAACGGCGGAACGCGAAGGCCACGATGATGATGAAAAACGTGCCGGTCCAGAAGTACGGTGCGGCATTGAAGGCCAGGATGTAGCCAATGCCGATCACCGTGCCGGGAATGGCATACATCACGGTGGCCGAGAAATCCAGCGCCCCCCGCCCGGGGAACCGTTGGCGCGCCACCAGCCAGGCAATCAGAATGCCGATAATGCCTCCGACAATCCCCGCGCCGACCGACACTATCAGAGAATTGCGCAGCATGGAGACCGCACTCAACAGGCCGTAGACGTTGCGCCAGGTGGGCGTATAGTCAAAGCCCCAGGCGTTCACGGCCGCCCCGACGAAGATTGAACCGTACAGCAGGATGTTAAACATGGCCAGGAAGACGCATAGGCCGAACAGGGGCCATTTGAGCCAGCCAGGTAGCTTGCGGATGAAGCCCGTCCGTGCGCCACTGGTGACGGTCACGTAGGATCGACGATTGGTGATCCAATGTTGCAGCAAGAAGGCAGCCAGCGCCGGCACGACGAGCAGCATGGCCAGTGCTGCACCGAGCTGCAGATCGAACAACTCGATCATCTGAATGAAGGCCTGCGTCGCCAGCATCTGATGGCCACCACCGATGAGCATTGGATTGCCGAAGTCGGAGATGGATGAGATGAAGTTCAGCAAGCCGGCGGTCAGAATGGCCGGCATGACCAGGGGGAAGGTGACGGTGCGCAGAACGTACAGGGGGCGTCCTCCCAGGTCTTCGGCTGCTTCTTCGACGTCGCGACTAATTGAGGCGAACACGGCCGACAGGATCAGTGCGGCCAGGGGGGTGTAGCTGATCAGTTGGACAAATATAATGCCCTGCGGGCCGTAGACATTGTATTTGGTGATATGCAACAGGTCGTAAGTGATGAGTCCCCGCCGCCCGAAGAGCAGAAGGATCGCAAAGCTCACGGCAAAGGGCGGTGACACGAGCGGCAATACTGTCAGAATGCGTAGTGAGCGCTTCCAGGGCACGTCGGTCAACGTCAGCGAGTAGGCGACCAGTGTGCCGATCAGTGTCGAGAGCGTGGCCGAGATGACGCCGATGACAAGCGTATTCTTTACGGCTCGGGCCACCATGGGCATCTCCAGCAACTTCTCGAATTGTAGCAGCGAGAAGCCTTCCGCGCCCTGGCCGGCCCTGAAGCCTTCGACGAACACCTCCGCCAGCGGCCACAACACAAATACGATCAACCCGACAGTAGCTGCCTGAACTGCTACCAACAGAATCGGCTCGCGCCGCAGCCTTCGGGAGGCCAATGCCAGCCCCATACCCAACACGACCAGCGCTAGCAGCGGTGGGTCTCCGACGATCTCGTTGCGTAGATAGATCGTCTCAACGTTGCCGATTATTTCCCGATGGTCTTCGACTGCCTGAACCTGGACCAATCTGGTCCCGATGAGAATCAACAACAGCAACTCGACGGCGATCAGCGTTAAAAACGCGATGCGCCGCCGCTGCGGTTCAGACCATCGTTGTGGAAGCGTGAGCACTTTGCCGGCCATAGGAACAGTCAACAGTCAACAGTGATCAGTGACCAGTAATCAGTGATCAGATTCTGCTCCGAGAATAGTTGGCTGGATGGCTAGATGGCTTGTTTGCTTGCAGAGTGCCCAGCCAACGAGCCATCTAGCCATCTAGCATTTTCGTCATTCAGGGTGATCGCAGTTCGTGACGACTGATTACCGGTTACTGAATTCTATCGCTTCGCGCCAATCTCCTCCTGCCAGCGGGCCACCAGTCGGTCGCGTTCAGCGGCCCAGTCGGTGGGATCGTAGCCCTCGATGAGTTTGACGTCCTCCAGGCCGATGTTGCCCTCGCTGAGCCCCACGCCGGGGACCACCGGGATGCGATGAGCCACGTCGTTGTGATAGCGTTGGAAGGCTTCGGTGAAGACGTAGTCCACCCAGGCTTTGGCGGCCTCCGTGTTCTTGGCCCCCTTGATGATCGAGATGCCGCCGATCTCAAATGGTGTGCCTTCCTGCGGGAAGTTCAGTTCTACAGGCAAGCCCTTATCCTGCTGTACCTGGATGTCGTGGGCGAAGGAAATCCCCACGGCGTACTCGCCGGCCGCCGCCATCTTGCCGGGCGCACTGCCAGACTCGGTGTACTGGGCGACGTTCTTGTCGAATTCATGGTACCACTCGAACGCGCCGTCCTCGCCAAACATCTGGGACAGCCCACTCAGCACGGTGTAGGACGTGCCCGATGCCGCCGGACTGGCGATCACGATCTCACCCTGGTACACCGGGTCGAGCAGATCCTCCCACGAGTCCGGGCAATCAGCGCCGATCTCTGCCAGGCGCTCGGGGCTGCAAGCGAAGCCGATCACGCCGAAGTAGAATCCGGTCCAGTATCCATCTGGGTCCTTGATTGCTCCCTCGGGGAGCTTGTTCCAGCCGGCGCCCTTGTAGGCGGTCGTCAGGCCATCGGCGGCCAGGTTGACGTGGGATAGATTGGTCGTGCCGAAGAGCACATCGCCCTGCGGGTTATCTCGTTCGGCGCGGATGCGCTCCAGCGCCTCGCCGCTGCTCATATCCAGGCACGTCACGTTTACGCCGTACTGAGCCTTAAAGGTGTTGAACAGCACCTGGAGTTTGTCAGGATCGAACAGGCAGGCATACAGGATCAGATCACCGCCAATGGGCGCGGGGGTCACCTCGACTACCTTTTCAACCGGGACCTCCTTTGTGACCACCACCTCTTTCACAATCGGGGTTGGGGAGGCACAGGCTGTGACGATTAGAACGAGCAGTAGTGCTAATGTAGCCAGAAGCAGCAATCTTGTCTTGCTCGACATTGCATCTCCTCCTTTGGGTGATTTTCGTTTCAATCATGGGTTGACATGCGTGATAAGCGGTCCGTGGCTTGGTTCCTCGATAGCTACCTCCTTTTTTCCTATGATCTCTCTGGAGTTTCCGTTATCGTGAAGCGCGACATTCTGTGATGATCGTTGGTGGCGACATGAGACTCCAAGCTGGAGGGATAACTACCGGTACGGCCCCACAACAGAATCGCTCAGTGGTGTGAGCGGCCTGATTATATGGAATAGTCAACTCGCTGTCAAATGGTTGTTGGCACTCAACTTTCCACTTCTTCCAGCAACACCGGCCGGCCCTCCCCCAGTGCGCGCGTAGCCGCCAACCCGACAGCCAAAGCAGTCCGGCCGTCTTCGCCTGTCACGGGTGGTGGCGTCCCCGATCGCACGCTATCCACAAACGCCTGCAACTCGGCGATGAAAGCGTCGGCGTAGCGTGCAGCTGTATCCGGTACCACGTCGTGGCGCACGCCGGCCCGCGTCAGCACGTTCAGCGGCGTGCGGCGCAGGTAGCCGACGTGGACCGCCCCCTCCTCGCCGATGACCTCCACCCGCACGTCGTGGCCGTAGCGCGTCGTGCGGCTGACAAAGAGCGTGCCGAGCGCGCCGCCGGCAAAGCGAAAATCGACCACGGCGTTGTCCACATCGCCCACCTCGCCGATGGCCGGATCCACCAGCGCCTCCCCTTCGGCGTAGACGCGGACTACCTCGTCGGCCATGAGCCAACAGGCCAGGTAGAGGTCGTGGTAGCCGGCATCGGTGATGAGGCCGCCACTCACGTTGGGGTCGGCGAACGAGGGGGGCGGTGGGTCCTGATCGCCGGCGATGGCGCGGAAGACGATGGGCCGGCCAATCTCGCCGGCGTCAATGATGCGTTTGGCCTCCACGTAGCCAGCATCGAACTGCCGCACGTGGCCGACCATCAGTGTCACGCCGGCTGCGTCGGCAGCACCGATGGCGGCGTCGCAGTCGGCCAGGTTGAGGGCCAGGGGTTTCTCGCAGAAGATGTGCAGGCCGGCGGCCGCGCTGGCCCGAACGTTGGCCGTGTGGGCCGCCGTGCTGCTGGCGATGACGACGGCGTCGATCTCGGCCTCGGCCAGCAGCGCATCGAGGGTGGGATATACGGCGATGTCGCCGCAGCGCCGGCGCGCCTCGGCAGCCCGCCCGGTGTCTGAGGTGGTCACTGCCACCAACCGCGCCCCGCGCACCCGCTGCGCCAGGTTCTCCGCATGGACAACCCCAATCCGTCCGACGCCGATGACAGCGACGCGTAGTTCATCTGGCATGGGAAGCCTCCTCGTTCAGCCCTCCTGTGTTGGCTAGATGGCCCGTTGGCTGGATGGTTAGATGGCTTGTTGGCTTGTTGGCTAGATGGCTGGATGGTGCTGCGCGAGCTATCTAGCCATCCAGCCATCTGGCCATCTGCGAAGCTACCTCCCCGACACCTGCCCGATTTGCGGCAGAGCATAGACCGGCTTCCAGCCGGGGCTTTGTGGCTCGCGCAGGTAAGGCTCCATCTCCTCGGCTGTGCGGAGGGTCACTTCCTCCACGGGCGGTACCGTGCCGGCTGGGAACGCATCCAGAATGTCGTCGATGAGCAGCGTCAGGTAGCGCAGGATGGCCGCCAGCGGGCGCTTCGCCTTCCACGCCTCGGCGTCGGCGGCGTTGCCCACGACACCTTCCGGCGTGGCCGCGATCTCAATGGCGAAGTGGCCTTCACCCTCGGACCAGCGGGAGGGCCGGCGGTACGGGTCCACCGAGGTATCGAAGTGGCCATCGGGCAGGTACGCCTTACCTTTGGTGTTGACAGCATACTCCATGTCCACCATGTCCGGGAAGAGGTAAAGCCCCAACGAGGTCTCAGCCTCTTCAGCATGGACGAAGTTGGATCCCCAGACACCGCCGCGGTCTCTGGTGTAGAAGAACTCCCGCACCGCCCGATGCCAATCAATGACGCGGAAGATGCCGGGCAATTGGTACCGCTTCTGGAACTGCTGGATGGTTGCCTCAAGCATCCACAGATGTCCGTGGTTGTTGATCAGAATCTGCTTGCGGAAGCCGTCGTTCCACAGCCCCAGCATCACGTCGATGAGCATCTCGCGGGAGATGTCCTCGCGGACAGGCGCTGTGCCGGGCATGCCGTAGTGATGGTACGGGTGCGAACCGAAGTTGAGAGGCGGCAAGGACAGAGCCACCGGATAGCCCCGTGCCCTTGTGTACCGCCGGACACCCTCCGCGATCTGGCTGACAAACAGCGTGTCCATGGCGCTGACCGTGTGCAGGCCGTGGTTCTCCGTGCAGCCGATGGGGATGAGCACAACGTCGTTCTTGCGCCGCTCTTCGATCAACTGGTGGCGCAGGGTTGTCTGGATGTAGGAGCCGGCCTTGCCCCACTCGACGGGGGCCGGCAGGCCATACTCGGCCAGGATAGCGTCAATCTGTTCGTCGTTGGCTTCCCAGAGTTCCTTCTTCATCCGGCCAACCGCATTGTCCTCAAAGAACAGGTCCACCTGGCTCGTTGCGAGCCAGCCTTCAGGCGCTTTTCTGTCGTTACTTGACATTTCAACTCTCCTTTCATTCCTCTCACCGACAGTAGGGGCGAGGCAAGTCGGATTGAAGGCCCATTGGCCAACCAACCTGCTCTCCGACTTGCCTCGCCCCTACCGCCATTGCCAGTTCTGGTTGCATAAATGATACAGCTACCCCGAGATAATACCTGCGTTGTGTTTCATCAACGTCAACGATTCACGCAGGTACTGCTTCAGCACTTCTACAGAATCCGGCCCCTTGTCCGGGGTGAAGGGATCGGGGCCGGGTGGGACGCACTCGAAGATAACGTCGCCGGCATAGCCGATACCATGCAGAGCGCGCGTGATCGCCAGGAAATCGGTGTGCCCACGCCCCACCGCCTGGCGATTGGAGTCGGCGGCGTGGAAGAGGTAGAGATCGCCACCCGTCTGCCAGATGGCCGCCGGCAGGTCCGGCTCCTCAATGTTCATGTGGTACGCATCCAGCAGCAGCCCGACGTTGGGCGCGCCGACCTCCCGCAGAAACCGCAAGCCCTCGGCGGCCGTCACCAGCAGGTGTGCTTCGTAGCGGTTCAGGATCTCCATGGCGATGCGCAGGTCCAGCGCCGCCGCCCGCTTCGCGATGCGCTGCACCGCCTCGACGTAGAGGCTCCACTCCTGGTCGTAAGAGCTGACGGCGCGAATCCGCCCGACTGCGCCGTGGCAGCAGACGAGCGGCGCGCCGACTTCTACAGCAAAGTCCAGCAGATCCAGGTAGTATGCGATGCCCTCGTTCCGCACGGCGGGATCGGGATGGCAGATGTCGACATTTTCTGGCGTGATGGACAGCACCGCCATGCCGTGGCCGGCCAGCGTCGCCCGCACCTGTGCCGGATCCAGGCTCAGGTCGCCGAATAGCTCCACGCCGTCGAACCCGAGGCCGGCCAGCGTCTCGGCCACCGCTGACAGCGGCGAATCACCGAACGTCCAGGTACATACCCCGTAGCGGGCCACGAATGAATTCGCGGCCTGATACCCAAAACGCGCTGAAGCGCGTTCAGTCCGTTTCCAACCCGTTTCAACGGGTTTCCCTGTATCAGACACCGAATTCATTCGGTGGCTCCTTGCTCTATCTCACTCAACCGGACGGGCCGGCGCTCCTCATACGACTTTCGGGCCGCGTAACCCATCACCACGGGAACGCGCCCGTCGACGCCCGTGACCGGCGGTGTCTTGTCCTCAAGGATGCACTGAATGAACGTCCGCAGCTCCTCCACGTAGGCCTCGGCGTAGCGCTCCAGGAAGAAGTACAGGGGAAGCGCCGAGTGGACCCCGCCGGCATCGCTCAGAACTGCATTGTCGGGGGTTCTATTGGAGACAACCGCCACGCCTGCGGAACCGAAGACCTCGACGCGCTGGTCGTAGCCATACACGGCCTTGCGGCTGTTGTCGATGGTTCCCAGTGCCCCGTTGGCGAAGCGCAGCGTGATGACGGCCGTGTCGATGTCACCGACCCTGCCGATTTCCGAGTCTACCAGGACGGCGCCGGCGGCGAAGATCTCCTCCACCTCACTGCCCATCAGAAAGCGCGCCATGTCGAAGTCGTGGATGGTCATGTCCAGGAAGATGCCGCCGGAGACCTTCACGTATTCGATGGGTGGAGGCGCGGGATCGCGGCTGGTGATGCGTAGGATGTGCGGATCGCCGATCTGCCCCGAAGCCACCAGTTCACGCACGCGCCGGAAGCTGGGGTCGAAGCGTCGGTTGAAGCCTACCTGGAGCTTGACGCCGGCCCTACTCACCGCCTCCAGAGCCTGATCAATCCGCGCCAGGTCCAGTGCGATGGGCTTCTCACAGAAGATGTGCTTGCCGGCTGCGGCGGCCGCTTCAATCATCTGGGCGTGGGTATCGGTGCTGGAACAGATGACGACCGCCTCGATCGTCTCATCCTCCATGATCGCCCGATGATCTGTGAAGGCTGCCGGAATCTGAAAGTCGGCAGCCAGCTTTTCGGCTGCCTCCGCGATAATGTCCGCCACGGCGACGACGTTCGCTTCTGGAATGCGATGCGCCAGATGCTCAGCGTGCACTCGGCCAATTCTGCCGGCGCCGATGAGTCCTACGTTGATCATTCGTGTCATGTGCGCTCCTCTCAGATTAGAAATGAGAAATGAGAAATGAGACCCGGTACTGGCCACTCCCCATTCCCATTTCTCATTTCT
>JBHHXF010000117.1:0-9024 GCA_046756905.1 Anaerolineae bacterium
GGGTTCATTGTTGCACCCCCTGGGTCTCGAATACTGGGTTGTCAGGAGTGGAAAGAATGAAAGCCGTAGTCATGGCCGGCGGGACCGGCTCGCGGTTGCGGCCGCTGACGGTAGGCCGGCCCAAGCCGATGGTCCCTCTGGTGAATAAGCCCGTTATGGCTCATATTCGAGACTTACTCCTCTACCACGGTTTCTGTGATGTAGTTGTCACGCTCCAGTACATGGCCGACCTGATCCAGGATTACTTCGGTGATGGCAGTGAGCGGGATATGAGCATTCGCTACACCGTGGAAGAAATTCCCCTGGGAACAGCCGGCAGCGTCAAAAACGCCGAGCCATACCTGGACGATACCGTTCTGGTCATCAGTGGTGACGCGGTGACAGATTTCGATCTACAAGCTGTGCTGGACTTCCATAAAGCGAAGGGGGGTATCGCAACGCAGGTGCTCTATCGTGTGCCGAATCCGTTGGAATATGGTGTAGTAATGATAGATGATGAGGGCCGAATCCAGCAATTCCTGGAAAAACCCAGTTGGGGTGAGGTGATTTCAGATACGGTCAACACGGGGATCTACGTTCTGGAACCTGAAGCGCTTGATCATATCCCGGACGGTGAACCGTACGACTTTAGCCAGGACCTCTTTCCGAAGTTGCTCGAAGCCGGCCAGCCCCTTTACGGCTATGTCGCCGATGGGTATTGGACCGATGTGGGCACAATCCAGGAATACATGCGCGCCAGCTTTGACATCCTGGAAGGGCGTGTGAATCTCACGGACGAAATCGGCGAGCACATTGGCGGTAGCGTCTGGACTGAAGAGGATGTTGAGATCGCGCCGGACGCTCAGTTATACGGGCCGGTTTTCCTGGGTGGGGGAGTGAGAATCAAGGGTGGTGTGGTTATCCATGGGCCGACAGTGATTCGCAATAGCACCGTCGTCGATAACCGGGCGCACGTCGACCGCAGCATAGTATGGCGAAATGCTTACATCGGCGAAGGTGCTGAGGTTCGTGGGGCCATAATCTGCCGGCAAGTCAACGTGAAGAGCAAGGCGGTGTTGTTTGAGGGCGTGGTAGTTGGCGACAGGAGCATCGTCGGCGAGGCGGCCGTGCTTCACCCGGATGTCAAGCTCTGGCCCAGTAAGGAGGTGGTCTCCGGAGCGACGGTCCAGTCCAGCATCATCTGGGGGTCCCAGGGACGCAAGGTCTTGTTCAGTCGCTACGGTGTGACCGGTCTTGTGAATGTCGATCTGACGCCTGAGTTTGCTGCACGCCTGGGGGCTGCCTTTGGCGCGACCATCCCCAAGGGTTCAACCATCACTGTGAATCGGGACCTGCATCGCAGTCCGCGGATGATTAAGCGGGGGATCATCTCCGGCCTGCCCTCAGCCGGCATCAACGCGGCCGATACTCGTTCCATGCCAATTCCTGTTGCCAGATACTTCACCCGCATCACTGATGCGGCCGGTGGCGTAAACGTTCGGCTCTCACCGTACGACAGTCGGGTGGTTGACATCCGGTTCTTCGATGCCAATGGGTTGAATTTGAGCAAAGAGGTTGAGCGGAAGATTGAACAGGTCTTTTTCCGAGAGGATTTCAGGCGCGTCTACCTGGATGAGATTGGGGTCATCAACTATGCGCCCCTGGTGCAGGAGCAATATACTGAGGGGTTCATGGCTGCGGTTGACGCCGGCGCCATACGCAAAGCCGGCTTCCAAATTGTGGTGGATTATGCGAATTCCCCACCTGCTCTCGTCTTGCCTGCAATTCTCAGCGATCTCAACTGCGATGTGGTCGCGCTGAACGCTCAGTTGGAGGAGAGCAAGATGTCGATCCCTCGCAAAGAGCTACGGCGAAACATTGAGCGGCTGGCAGCCATCTCGTCGGCTGTTGGCGCTGACCTCGGTGTGAGGCTCGACGTTGGGGGCGAAAAAATCTTCGTGGTGGACAATCGTGGTCGCGTTCTCGAAGAGATAGTAGTGGCCGCTGTTCTGGCTGAGCTTTCGCTGCGCGCTCACGGAGGAGGGGCCATCGCTGTGCCGGTTAATGCGCCCCGCATTTTTGATCACATTGCCGAGCAGCATGGTGGACTCGTTTCCCGCACCAAGGTCGATCCACAGGATCTCATGCGGGCAGCCGTCACGGAGGACATCATCTTTGCCGGCGACGAGGCCGGCAACTACATTTTTCCGGCGTTCCAGCCGGCGATTGACGGCCTGATAGCCGTGGCCATGCTCCTGGAGTTCCTGGCCACGCAGAACACCGCTCTTTCGGCGGTTGTCGACAGCCTGCCCGAATACCACGTCGCCAAGCGGCAGGTCGCGTGCCCGTGGGAAATTAAGGGTGCTGTGATGCGACTGCTGAACGAGGAGTATCGAGAGCCACGTGAACCTCAGATTGATGGTGTAAAGATCTGGCTCGACGGTGATGACTGGGTATTGATCCTGCCCGATCCGGACAGCCCACTATTCCGAGTGTATGCGGAGTCAGGTTCCGAGGAACAGGCCGGCCGCCTGGCCGATAGCTACGCTAGCGTCGTAGAGGAACTGCAATCTTCAATCTCTGGCGCATAGATGGTTTTGCGTCGCAAAGTGTACCAGTTGACAATTGAGAACATATGTGCTAGTATAATGCCATACTGTCCTGCCCCTTGCCTGCCCCTTGCTATCACGTCACACACTGCTGGATAATGATCATCTACCCCCCTGGAGATCAATTATCGTGGCCAGGCGTCGTCGCGGAAAACGGTTGTCTTTCTCTGTCGATCTCGGATTGGCGGAGCAACTACGCCAGGTTGCCGATCAAGAGGACAAATCTGTCGATGAGTTCATCGGAGAGTTGCTTGAGGCCGGCCTGGAGAAACGCAACGTTGAAAAGAAAATCGTAAAAGCCCTCAAGAAGTTGACACCCCGAGAACGGGAGGTCTGCATCTGGGTGGCGCGAGGCTACACCAACAGGCAGATCGCTGAGCAATTGATCATCACACAGGAAACCGTAAGAACGCACCTCCGATCCATCCGCCACAAACTCAATCTCCGCAGCAAGACCGAACTCCGGGTCTACTTGATCCAACTGGGAATGGTCTTCCCCGAATAGTCTTCTCCCCTCTTCACGCCATCCCCGCTTTTAGGGGATTTTTGCATATCTCTCAAAGATCTACCCCCGAAGGGGGATCGACAAGCCGAACATTTGTGCTACAATGGGAGAAACCTTCTACTGAGGAGAATCCATGCCGGCTTCGATCCCAGACAATCATTTTCCACTTGCGGTTCAAAACACTCGGTCCGCCGATCGCCTGTTTCAGGCCCCGGAGTACCGGGCTGCCAGCATTCGGCTCCTCTATGGCTCTCGCTTTCCGCACAAGCTAGCCCTCTACGGAGCGGGCCGGCTTCTCATGCGAGGCGAAACCGTACTGGTCCTGGACGGCGCCAACTCTACAGATGCTTACTTCCTGTGCAAAATAGCCCGCGCCTTTGGCCGCAGACCGGAAGATGTGCTGTCATGTCTCCAGGTATCGCGCGCATTCACCTGTTACCAGATGGTCGAATTGGTCTTGCGCGAGCTGCCGCCGGCGATTGCCCGTACGGATTGCAGCCTGGTCTTGTGCGCCGGCCTGCCGGCGACTTTCTATGACGAGCATGTTTCCCTGCCCGAGGCGATGCAACTGCTGAAACAGGTGCTCGAACAGATCCGAACCCTGGCGGAAGGCCCGACCACTTTTGTGATAACCGCTTCAGAACCGACAGCCAGTGTAAAGGGCCGCGTCGTATTGCTGGATCTACTGAAGCGCGAAGCGCAGTTTGTCTGTCGGGTCGAGAGAGATGGGACTGGCTTTGTACTTCATCGAGAAAAGCCGGACCTAAGCACATTTGTGGGGTGATAAACCTGGGTTGTTGGGATTGCCCCCCCCAATCCCCCCCAAAGGGGGGAAGCTTTCCTGTTCTCCCCCCTCTGGGGGGAGTTAGAGGGGGGCCATGAGTGAGGAGAATTCGCAGATGGGTCGAACGCTTCCCTCCTTCATGCAGGTCATCCAGCAGGAGCAGGCTTCCTGGAGCAAGTTCCGGCGGGCGTTGCGCAAAGAGGACCAGGCGGTATTTGATAGGCTTTTCCTGGCGGCGCGGTATCACGTAGCCGCCTGCGCCTATGCCTCTTGTCCTGTGCCCTTTGAAGCGATGCTCCTTGCCATGCTCATCGAAGAACACAAGGCGAAGTTGAGGCTGGAGGCGCGGCTTCAGGACCTGGAGGAGGGCATGAGGTGTCTATTTGCCAGGGATGGCTCTTTGACGTCTACCCGCAGTCCGAAGGCATGACCATTTGGGTGATCGACGAGCATGGCGAAGCCCTGCGCTTCGCAGATACGTTTCGCCCGGCTTTCGCCTTGGCCGGCCCGCCCTCCCAACTCCAATCGGCTATCCGATTTCTGCGGTCCTGCCCGGTGAGATTGAGCTGGGCGGATCGGTTTGAGCTCTCCCTGGGGGAGACGATCCGTGTGCTGCGGGTAGAAGTAATCAGGTCGGTTGACTACCCCAAAATCGTGCGCCGAACCGCGCAAATCTTCGCCGATCTGACTTTCTACAACTGCGATGTCCCGCTGCCCCAGTACTATTTCATGGTCAAGGGAGTCTTTCCGCTTGCTTTTTGCCGGCTGGAAGCGGAGTCTGACAAGATCGTCTCTCTTGAGGTCGATGACTCGCCGTGGGAGATTGACTACCGTCTGCCGGAGCTGAAAGTCATGGGCTTAAGACTGGATGATGCAGCCAACCCGCATCATGGCCGGCCCGGTTGCCTGGAAATGCTGGTTGAGGGTGAAAGACACATCTTCGACTGGACCGAGATCAGAGACATTCTCACGGCGTTGAGAGAGGCGTTGATCTGCTACGATCCCGATCTGATCATCTCGGAGTGGGGCGATTCCTTTATCATCCCTCGCCTCCTCACCGCTGCGGCGCGATTGGGTATCACCCTGCCTCTGAATCGGGATACCCGGCGGGCGCCACACCACAAGCCGGCCCACTCTTACTACTCCTACGGCCGAGTCGTGTACCGTGCTCCGTCCCACACCCTGTTCGGACGCTGGCATATCGATCGCAAGAATGCAATGCTCCTGGACGACTACAGTCTCGCCGGCCTGTTTGAGTTCGCCAGGATCACCAATATCCCGGTGCAGCAGGCTGCTCGAACCGGCCCTGGCACCGGCATTTCTACCATGCAGCTTGCCACAGCCTACCAACGCGGCATCCTCATCCCGTGGCGCAAACGGGAGCCGGAAGCGTTCAAGTCGGCGTTGGAGTTGGTGACGGCCGACAAGGGTGGTCTGGTATATCAGCCGGTGCTCGGCCTGCACGAGAATGTGGCGGAGATCGATTTCGCCTCCATGTACCCCTCCATCATGGTTCAGTTCAATGTATCGCCCGAGACCGTTGGCTGCGATTGTTGTCGGGACAACATGGCGCCGGAGATAGGGCACAACATCTGCCGGAAGCGGCGGGGGTTGATTCCAGTGACGCTGGAACCGCTGCTGGAGAAGCGGAAGCGGTACAAGACGCTCATCCGGTTTCTATCTGATGGGCCGGCCAAAGACGCATACCGCCGCCGGCAATCAGCGCACAAATGGCTGTTGGTCTGTTGCTTCGGATACCTGGGTTACAAGAATGCTCGCTACGGCAAGATCGAAGCGCATGAATCGGTGACAGCCTACGGCAGAGAGAAGCTCCTTCAAGCCAAGGAGGTCGCCGAGGCGCGGGGGTTTCGACTGATCCACGCCATCGTGGATGCCATCTGGGTGCAGAAGGAAGGTGCGAAGGAAGAGGATTACATCGCGCTCCTGGATGTCATCGAACGGGAGGCCGGCATGTCCGTTGCCCTGGAAGGGATCTACAAATGGATTGCCTTTCCGCCTTCTCGCACCGATCCCAGAACGGCGGTGGCCAACCGTTATTTCGGGGCCTTTTCCTCTGGCGAAACCAAGGTTCGAGGTCTGGAGCTGCGGCGCGCCGATACGCCTCCCTTCCTGCGCGAGGCTCAGGCGAGGATGATTGACGTTCTGGCGACTGCGTCCAACCGGACGGAATACGAGGCCAGGATAACAGATGTGCTGGATGAGGCGCAGGCGTATTTGGAGCTTCTGCGATCAGGGGGGATGGCCGGCCACGCCCTCGTGATCACCAAGCGGCTCTCCAAGGATCCGGCCCGGTATGTGGTGAACAGCCATACGGCCATCGTCGCCCGGGAGCTTGCCGAGCGGGGCGTGAAGCTTAGTCCTGGCGAGAAGGTGCGTTACATCATCACGAACCACAAAGCCAGGCGGCCTGGCGATCGGGTGCGGTCATTTGAAGGCTACAATGGCGCGAGTTCCTATGACGCGGAGAAATATGGTGAGCTGCTGTTGAGGGCTGTCGAGGGGTTGGTTTCACCCGTGGGGTGGACAAGGCAGGACATCGACGAGAGGTTGGGTATTGGCGGCCGGTCGATTCAGGCTGTTCAACTCCCTTTGCCGATTTGGAACTACTGGCTTGTGAATCTCGCCGAATAATGGTAAGATAAAGCACCCCACAACAGGATTCTTGGGTGAAAATGAAAAACGCTTACGTGCACGGATACGATTCAAGAGAAAGTATACGCTTGCAGGACCAGGCGACTACTCTGGTTGAGTTATTACACTCCGACACCTCTTATCCGGCCGGCAGTCAAGTTCTGGAAGCCGGCTGCGGAGTTGGCGCGCAAACAGTAACCCTCGCCCAAAACAGCCCGAATGCAGTGATCACTTCTATTGACATATCCGAGGTTTATCTTGCCGAAGCTAGAAGGAATGTAGAGGAAGCCGGCTTATCCAATGTTCAATTCCAGCAGGGTGATATCTTCCATTTACCTTTCGAGCTGGCGTCTTTCGACCACGTTTTCGTCTGTTTTGTTCTGGAGCATTTGTCTCGTCCGGTTGAGGCCCTAATTGCACTGAAAGACGTTCTCAAGGTCGGCGGTACAATCACAGTCATCGAAGGCGATCATGGTTCGACCTACTTCTATCCGGACAGTGAAGCTGCCCATAGAGCGATTCAGTGTCAGGTCGAGCTGCAAAGACGAGCCGGTGGCAATGCCATGATAGGCAGAGAGCTTTATCCGCTTTTGCGCAAGGCAGGGTATGGCTCAGTTCGTGTTTCCCCGCGAATGGTGTATGTTGATGCCAGCAGGCCAGAACTTGTCGAAGGCTTCACTAGAAGGACTTTCACGGCAATGATCGAGGGTGTTCGTGACGCCGCGTTCGATGTGGGAATGATCGATCAACTCACCTTTGAAAAAGGCATCAAAGACCTTTATAGAACCACGGAATCAGATGGTGTCTTTTGCTATACTTTTTTCAAGGCTGTTGCCGTCAAAACCTGAGTTGTTGCGTGGACGCTTGGTGGCTCCCTTCACTGGTCATCTTGCGGGATTGGGTGTATACTGATGTGGAACGGCATTTGGACCCGCGTATGACCGTTTTCTGACCTGGTTATGCTATCATTGGACGCGATATGCTGAACTTGGAGACGATCTCGACTATCCTGGACGACTTCGGCGGCGCGCCGGTGTCCGTGCAGGCCGAGCATTGCCTGAATGCCCGGCACAAAGACGCCGGCTGCACACTCTGCGCGGATGCCTGCCCGACCGATGCTATCGAGTTGCAACTGGGCCGGCCACGCCTGGCCCTCGATCGCTGCGTGAGTTGCGGCCTGTGTCTGCACCACTGCCCGACAGACGTCTTCACCCAGCGCGGCGCACCCGAGATGAGTCTAGCTCAGACCATCTCCCTAATTTCTGACAGCGCACTATCCCTGGTCTGCCCGCAGCATGGTGGGCCGGCGAGCGCGTATGCGCCTGTCACAACCGTAGTGCGTCACAAGCGTTGCCTGGCATCCCTCTCGGTGTCGCGACTGTTGGAGCTTGCTGATAGTGGTCGCCGGATCATCTGGCTGGACGACAGCCCGTGCGCCGAGTGTCCTATCGGTCGCGCCCAGCCGGCCATCGCCCAGACCGCCAAGACGACTAACTACCTGCTCCAGGCGTTCGGCCGTCCGCCGGCTATCCGCACCCACCTCAGCAACTCGGATGAGCTGCACGATGAGCCAAACCCACGCCCCGTCGTCGATGGCGACCGACCGGAGGTGTCGCGTCGAAGCTTTTTCGGCGCCCTGGGTCAACTCACCCGCCGAACGGCGGCGACGGCAATCGTTGAGGCGCTGCCAGCACCGATACCCGGCGGCACTGTGCCCGTTGACCAGAGACTGCCACACTGGATACCGGCTACGCGAGAGCGTTTATACAGCCAACTGAAACATCTGGGCGCGGCGGTTGACGTGCCCATCAAGACAGCCGGCATCCCCTTCGCCGATGTCAACGTGGATGGGGATGCCTGCTCGGCGTGCGCACTGTGTGCCCGTTTCTGCCCCACCGGCGCCCTGAGCTTTGTTGCAAACACTGATAGTTTTGTGCTATACTTTCGGTCTACCACCTGTATCGACTGCGAAATCTGCGCTGTGGCCTGTCCGGAAGATGCTGTGAGCTTCGGACCGCGCTTAGAGGCAGTAGCTTTGATCGACAACGAACGAAGGCCATTGGTGGCCGGCCATCTCGCACCCTGTGTCGGCTGTCACGAACCGACAGCAGCGCCCATTGCTGAGGCGGTTGAGCCCCGCTGCTACGTATGCCGGCAGGGCACAGACCCGGTGTCGCCGCTCAGAGACAGCGCCGGCCTGATTGCCGACTTGGTGCAGCGTCTCCCCGATGGGAATTCACCGATAGACGACAGGTTGGAAGACTGAGCAAGCTGCGTATTGCGTACTGCGTAAATCGTTGAGCGCAATGCAACGCTTACGCAGTACGCAGTACGCAATACGCGTGTAACGCAACAGGCAGCAGCGAACTCGACCGCGAGCATGTCACTCTGATTCGAGTCTAAACAACTAAATACTTCTCCGAGCTAGCCGGCCTACGGCACTTGGCTTGCTATGGCTGGCTGGCCGCACCCGGTCTTGAACCGGGGATGCCGAC
>JBHHXF010000118.1:0-8998 GCA_046756905.1 Anaerolineae bacterium
TGCCGACGCACAGGACATCGGTCGGCAGACCTCGCCCAACTTCGACTTGCCCAACTTCGACTACCAACCTCCCGTTCGGCAAGATCTTTCCGTTCGGCAAGGTCCCCTGACCGCCCGCACAGGGCAGACACGTTCACTAATTCATCCTGGACTCGGGGTTTTCGCCAGGTTTACGCGCGAGGTCCACATATAACAACTAATCTGAGGATTTATCGAATTCGTTCAATCCCAGGATTCGTTGTCATATGTGCGCATGGCCCACAAATAACTCTCGTCCACATCACGTACCCGGGAACCATCCCAAACCTTTGCATACCCAGATGGACCGCAAGGTTTATCCATTTGGGCCTTGTAGTCAGGGTAAGCATCCTTTATCATAGCCATAGCATCAGACCGCGAGTCGAGAGTGGCCTTACCACTGAGGTTACACTATGAGCAAGCCTGAAAGGAAAGACCTCGCATACAACGTATTGCTCCTCGAACAGCAACTCGATGCCTACCAGAAACTGCACGAGGAGGAATGGATAGCAATTCGCAAGGCATTGGGCGAACTGAAGGCTCGCATTCTCGCCATGGCGCCGGTAGAGCAACCAGTGCCGGCTGGCGAAGACCCTGCGAGCCTTCCCAGTAGCGGCTGAGTAGTAGCGATGGGACTTTCAAATCAGGTAGTTCTGAGAAGAAGGAGGTGAAATAGATGGACAATACCAACAAACTGAGCCGGTTGGACT
The DNA here is from genome assembly GCA_046756905.1 of Anaerolineae bacterium. Lineage (GTDB taxonomy): Bacteria > Chloroflexota > Anaerolineae > Epilineales > JAANWY01 > JBHHTZ01. The sequence continues at coordinate 729 of JBHHXF010000118.1, forward strand.
TCCTCAAGAAGGGGGCGGTGGCCGTGGGAGGCCTGGCCTTCCTCCTGGGCACCAGAAACGCTCTTGTCCCAAAGGAGGGGCCAAGAAGAATAAGGCTACCGTCCAGGCTCCGCTCTTTTGCCGGCCAACCATCCGTAGGACAACCCGGCTACGAAAAGCGAGTGACCCAGCTCTTCGGGTCCGCACGGACGGCCCGCTACTAAGCGCTTATCCGAAGAACTTGATCGAGGGGGACAACACTCCGCTCCTGGACTGTCGTCCAGCGTGAGCGCTTGGGGTATTCGGATAGGCTCTGAAACGCAAGGCGTAATGCGTAAAGCGCAAGAATCTCTTCACGTTTCACGCATTACGTAGATAAGGAGGTTTCACGGTATGGAAAGATACAGGTTTACCAGACGCACCTTCTTGAAGGCCGCCGCAGCCACCACCGCGTCTACGGCTGTGGCCGGCGAGGCTGCCTCGGTTGCTCTGGCCGACAACCGCGAGCTTGAGCGGCCCGACTTCGAGAAGTTCCCCTTCACCGAGGGCCCCATCCAACGCCCCGGCGACGAGTCCGGCGTCTATCCCCCGGACAAAGTGGTGACCAGTGGCTGCAACTTCTGTCCCGTGGCCTGCTGGTTCAAAGTCCAGGTGAAGGATGGCCGGGTAACCAACATCTACGGCGACCCGGGCAACCCCATCCAGGCCGAGATGGACCCGGACAACCCCGGCTACGGCCAGGACGCGGCCCTATGCGTCAAGGGGCGCATCGGCCAGATTCAGATGATGTACAACAAGTATCGCATCACCCAACCTATGAAGCGTGTCAAGCCCAAGGGTTACAACACCCCCCTCTCGGAGGCATTTGAACCCATCTCCTGGGAACAGGCGGGCAAAGAAATCGGCGCCAGGCTGCTGGAGATCCGGGACACCTACGGGGGGCACACTGTAGTGGGCAAAGCCACCGACCGGGTTTCCCGCGACGGAGGGCCGCCATTGTTCCGCTTCCTGCATCTACTGGACAGCAACAACCCAACCCACGAGGGCTTCATCTGCAACGATGCCAGCGGTCGGGCTGTCGCTATGTTGACCGGCAAGGGTGGGCAGACCAACGGCTATGGTTGGGACCGCATCACCCAGACCTACGACCTGGGGGACAGCAAGTTCCTGCTCTGGTTTGGATGTAACGACGGCGAGACGCACCCGGTGCTCAATGGCTGGATGCGCCGCCGAAAGGACATCGTCGGGGCTACCTGGATTGTCATTGACCCTAAGATGACGCCCAGCGGTATGACGGCCGACCTGTGGCTGCCCATCAAGCCGGGCACCGACATGGCCCTGGCCTACGGCATGATCTCCCACATCATCGAAAACGACCTGATAGACCACGACTTCGTGGATAATTGGGTCGAGGGGTACGACCAGTTGGTGGAGTTCATGAACGAGAAAGGGTATACGCCTGAGTGGGCTGCGACCATCACCGGCATTCCGGCCAAGACCATCAGAAAAATTGCCGGGGAATACGCCACCACCAAGCCGGCCGCCGTCTTGACCAACGCCGGCATCAACCATCACGTCAACGCCATAGACACGGCCAAGGTCATCGGCTTCCTGGTGGCTATCACCGGCAACCTGGGCATCCCCGGCGGAGGGATGAACTACATGCACAACTCGCCGGTGGGGCTGGGCCTGCCCGGCATCCAGCACGGGGAACCGGAGTTTCATGACGTTGGCCTGATGCCGCAGCCCGACATCTTCGCCGAGGCGATCCTGGCTGAGGACCCGAACATCCCGTATCAGGTTCAGGCTATCTGCACTTACCAGGGCAACATGCTAACCCAGAACGCCAACACCAACCGCGTGCTGAAGGCGCTGTCAAGGGAGGGCCTCTTCTACGTCAACTTCGGCCTCTTCCCGGATGAGGATGACTACTTCGCCGACTACAAGCTGCCGGTGACCACATTTCTGGAGATGGACCACGTCCATCGCCGGCTGGACCGGGGGATCATGTGGCGGGACAAGGTGGTAGACCCCATCGGCGAGGCGCGGGAAGACATGCACATCTTCGCTACCCTGGCCGACGCCATGGCCGATCTGGACACCAAGCGCCCGCCGGAGTGGTGGCGGGACAACCTGAGCCTGGAGTGGCACGCCGACAAGAAGGCGCTGTGGAACGCGCAGCCGGCCGACAGCATCACCGCCGACCGCATGCAGGCCGTGAAGGACGCCGGGCCAGTGGAGAAGCGGAATATCCTGCGCGTGCCCTGCCCGGGCCCGGACCACCCATCAACGAAATCCCTGGCCCAAAAAGGGAAGGAGTACCTGGCCCCCGACGGCGGCCACCCGGGCACCAGTGTGATGTTTCTGGACGACCCCTCCTGGACGTCTATCTTTGACGGCAAGCGCTTCCCCAACGACAGCAACAAGGTAGAAATCTACACCGACGCCGAACAGGAGAGGCTGGCCGCCTACGGCCACACCTGCATCCCCGAGTTCTACATGTCGCCGGAGAACATGGACGGCAACCCAACCCTGGAGTACCTGGACGAGATGGTACCGGTCAACATGGGCGCCGGCGTCAACAACATGACCCAGAAGGTCAAGCTGGGGGTGAAGCCCGACGCCAAGATTCGTCAGGAGTACCCCGTTCAACTGGTCACCGGACGGCCCAGCTCAGTCCACTTTCACCAAGTCACCCACTGGTGCTGGAGCCTGGTGCAGGCCTCCGGCGAGCGATATGTCCAGATGCACCCCAAGATGGCCGAAAGCATCGGCGTGGAAACGGGCGATACGGTCAAGGTCGAGACCGCGCGCGGCTCCCTCACCGGGCCGGCCCTGATCTGGGACGGCATCCAGGAAAACACGATCTTTATCCCCCACACCTTTGGGCCAAAACAGCAGGTTCATGCCGACGTAGGGCGCGGGCCTTGGGAGACGGTCAACGTCTTGACAGCCCCCTACTACGACAACCTCTCAGGGCAGCATGACTACAAGTGTCAGCTCTGTCGCGTGAGTAAGGCGTGAGAGGAGAGAGGAGATAACCAATGGCACAACAATACGCATTTCTGGTAGACCCGGGTAAGTGCATCATGTGCCGGGGCTGCGTGGTGGCCTGCAAAACGGAGAATCACGTCGGTTCCCAGTGGCAGCGCAACGATGTCGTCATGGTCGGCCCGGACCAGCGCATGAATCCGGCCGGCTTCGCCGTCTTCATGAACTGCCAACACTGCGAGTTTCCGGCCTGCATCGCCGCCTGTCCGGTGGAAGGCAAGGCTATCGAAAAACGGGACGACGGCATTGTCGTCATGAAGACCGAAAGCTGCGCGGCGAACGAGTTCTGCGTGGCGGCCTGTCCCTATGGGGCCATCCGGCTCAGTCCGCACCAGAACAAGAATGGCTACAACGTGTCGGACAAATGCACCTTCTGCGTTCACAAGCGGGACCGCGACCCTTCACAGGCCGAGACCGGCGGCAACCGCCCGGCCTGCGTGTCGTCCTGTCCCACCAACGCCATCGACTTTGGCCTGCGTGACGAGCTCCTGGCCCAGGTGAAAGCCAGCGGCCGGGAGACGTGGGACATAGACCTCTTCGGCACCGGCCCAAGCAACATCTATCTGAAGCCGCTTCCGGTGAGAAAGGAGGAGTTGATAGGATGAAGACACAAGCCAATTTCCGAGTAGTCTCTATGACCCTCCTGACGATCGCAGCCCTGGCTGTGGTGATGGTGGTGGGAGTGGCCTGCGGCGGCGAGGAGCCCACTCCCACAGCGGCGCCAGCCTTACCGACGTCCCCACCGCCACCGGCGCCCACCGAAGCGCCCGCGCCCACCGAGGCGCCGCCGCCACCCACCGAAGCGCCGCCACCGGCGCCCGCGCCCACCGAGGAAGCAGCGGTCGAAGGGCCTCTGGTGTCTGAAGTCCCAATCGGCAAGGAGAGGCGAGCCAGGAATTGGGATGCAGCCATGGAAGAGGTTCTCCGCGCCCGGCGGGCCAGCGGTTCTGACGTCACCGGCGGGCTGGCCGTGGTTTTCGACGCCAAAGACTGCCTGCGGTGTCACGAGAACGCCCAGGGCGTAGAGGGCCAGATCTTCTACGGGCCGGGGTTCACCACCTTCGCCGATGACCAGGTCTGGGTGAACGAGGCCGGCGAGTCGATGTTGAATCGCCCGGACGAAGGATACACTCCCACCCATGACTACAACTTCGTCCAGACCCACATCCCGGAGAAGGTCAGTGGCACCGTATACGAAGAGGGCGCCGTTCCTCCCAACGTCATACGGCAGAACCCGTAAACAGTAATCAGTGATCAGTAAACAGTGATCAGTTATCAGCGGTCACTGTTCACTGTTCACTGATCCCCACTTGTTGAGTAGATAGCCACCACAAGACTCATGTCCATGAACGCAAGAGCCGAACTCTACTTTGTCTTTTCTGAGTGTTTCAAGGAGCCGTCCGTCGAATTTGCGACCGATGTAGCATCGGGGAAGATCTACCAGGTTGTGGCGGAGGATTTCGACAGGCTGAATATCACCGCCGGCTTCAACCTGTCCGCACTGAGGCTGGAAGGAGAGACTGAGGAAGTGTGGGTCAGGCTGAAGCGCGGATATCACCCCCTGTTTTCCGTTCCTCCCCACTTTGTGCTGCCGGTGGAGTCGATTTACAAGGTGTGGTCGGAAAACGGTTCCATGGCCGGGGTCAAGGATATGATCATGGGGCCGCCGGCCCTGGATATGCTCAAACGCTATCGGGCGCTGGGGGTGGAACTACCCAAGCGGTTCAAAGATCAGCCCGACCACATCGCTCTCCTGCTGGAATATGGAGGCTTGCTATGTGAAGCGAATGACCGGGCGGCCCAGCGGGACTTCGTGGCCGCCCACTTCGACGACTGGATCGAGCAATTTGAAGAAGAGGTGCGACGGGTCGCCAAGAGCGATTTCTACCGGGTCGTGACCTCGGCCGCTTTGAGGTTTATCAAGCACGAGCGGGGCTATCTGAAGCGTGAAACGTAATACGTGAAACGTGAGTTCTTCACGTTTCACATTTTACGTTTCACGCTTCATCCATCGCAGAAAGGAGCTCTGGTATGCCAATAGATCCCGTCATTCCTGTGCTAGGCAATCGCCTGACCATTTGGATCGTGGCCCAACTGCACCTCAATTTTGCCGCTTTCATCCTGGGTGCGCCGATCTTCATCGTTGTGTGCGAATACCTGGGCTGGCGCAACAAAGACGCCAAGTACGAACGGCTGGCCCACGAGATGGCCAAAGTCACCGCGGTGGCCTATAGCTTCACGGCCCTCCTGGGCGGCTTCTTCGTCTTCTTGCTAATAGGTCTATATCCCACTTTCTCCAGTTTCATATTCCCCCGCTTTTTCCCATTGTGGACAATGCTCTACCCCTTCCTCTTCCTGGCAGAGACCGTTTTCCTGTATATCTACTGGTATAGCTGGGATGCCATGTTGGAGCGCAAAGGGTCACACATCGCCATTGGGCTTGTCCTCAACCTGATTGGCACTCTGACCATGTTCTCGCAGAACGCCATCACTTCCTTTATGAACACGCCCGTGGAGAACTGGGAGACCGCTAGCCTGTGGCAACTGATGAACAACCACACCTGGTGGCCGCTGAACATCCACCGCTTCATCGCCAACGTGACCTTCGGCGGGTTCATCACCGGGCTGGTGGCCGCCTACCTCTTCTTGACTATCAAGGACCGGGAGGAGCGCGCATTCTACGACTGGATGGGCTTCATCGGCAACTTCATCGGCTCGGCAACCTTCATGCTGCTGGCCTTCCCCGGCTACATCTACGGCCTGGAGATCTACGCCTACGACGCTTCGCTGGGTATCTACCTGATGTCGGACCGGTTGTCCATGTTCTTTGAGATGCAGGGAATTCTGATCGGCCTCGGGTTCCTGGCTCTCAACTACTACATCTGGCTCAGTATGCGGCGCATAGAGGGGGCTGAACGGTTCGCCACCGCCATCAAGGCGGGATTCGTTCTGATCTTCATCGGCAGCGCCATCTGGGTGACTCCCCGCCACTTCTTCGCCACGATGATTCCTGATCCGGGCGTCACCCTCGACGTTAATGCCCTGGAGCTGCCCGGCCACCTGGGCTTTATGGCCCTCATGCCGGCCAAGAACAGCGCTGCCTTATGGATCATCATCGTTACCATGGTCAACTACGTTCTCTACAACATCGCCATGCGGCGGGGCAAAATGACCTGGGGAGAGATCGAAACGCCTTCGCAATACGCCCTGATCCTGCTCGGCTTCACCGCCATCTGGACCATGAGCCTGATGGGGGCGGTCCGGTCGTTGATGCGCAAGAGCTTCCACGTCTACAATGCCATCCCCGATTTCACCGCCGAATCCTTCACCCCCACCCTGGCCTACTCCAGCGTGGTTACCACCGTCATCACCCTCATCTTCTTTGCCGTTATCGTCCTCATCATCTGGCTGGCCCATCACGTGGGGCGGGCAGAGAAACGAATCCCCGAGTTTGAGCCGGCTTCCCCTTCCGAGGGGCCAACAGAAGAAATGACAGGAGGTGCGCCTGATGTCGCTGTGGCATAAAGTCCGTTGGAAGATAGCCGCGGTGGTGGGGGCCGGCTTGTTCGGCCTGGTCATGAGATTCATCCTGGCATTATCTCCGTCTGCCGGTCGCAACCTGGCAGCCGTGCTGGCTGGGGCAACCCTCGTCTGGGTCGTGGTGGACTTCATTCCTCTCCCCGCCCTGGCTCGCAGCGTTGTCCGCTTCGTCATCGCGGCCGTCGCCGTCTGGTTCGCTGCTCCCCTGATGGTGGGTATGCCTCCCGGCCTGCGCATCCATCCGGTAGGCGCGGTTATCGCCATCGGCGTCGTCTCTATCGGCGCCGACCTGGCCAGGGTGTCTCCCCGGTTGCGTGCGAATCTAATCGGGGCCACGGGCCTGGTCGCCTTCGCCTGGGTCGCCGGTCTTTTGCTGGGACTACCAGGGAGGGACATAGGGATGCTGATCGGCTCCCTCGTAGTCGGCGCTGCCCTGTGGATCGCCAGCGACTCCATCAAACTAGGGGCGACCCTCAACAAGCTGGTGAAGACTCTCATCGTGGCCGCCGCCGTGTGGTTCGCCAGCGGCGCGCTTGGCTTCCCGCCGGTGTTCCAGGCATACTTTGTCGCCTTCGCTGCGCTGGCCTTCCCCTTCTTCGTCCTGCTCGACGCCCGCTGGAGCACCGAGCCACCTCGGCGCGGCGGTCTGGCCATCCTGATTGTCTTCATCGTCGCCTCGGTCGTCCTCACAGCAGCCGGCTTCCTGCTGCCCCAATTCAGTACAGCCGCGGAGCAGGACAAGATCGCCCGCCTGCAGCAGTCCTTCCTTGACCGGCAGGCAGATCAACGGCGGGAGGAGGTTCGCCAGCAGGCCGAAGAGCTGGGACTGGTGGTTGTCGAGCCTACCCCAGAAGGGAGCGCAGAAGGAGAAACCGTAGCCGAGAGTGCTGACCCTTCCCAGGAACTCATCGAGAAGGGCAAGCAAGCCTACGATGACTACGAGTGCTACAATTGCCACAAGATCGGTGGCAAAGGAGGCGTGAAACGGCGCGGCCCTGAATTGGACAGCGTGGGGCTTCTGATGTCCTACGACGCGCTCTGGGCCGAGATCCTAAACCCCACTGCCTCCCTTTCGGAGGGCTTTGAAGAGGAATACGATAAAGTCACGATGCCGGACGACTTCGGTGAACGCATGAGCAAATCGGACATCGAGGCCGTTACAGCCTACATGGTCTCCCTGCAAAGCACCGACATCCAGTCTCCCAAAGCCTTTTTCCCCGGCCCTGAAAAGCCCGACAAGGGAGAGGGTCCCTTCTACGAGATTCCGCTAGAGTACCAGCGGGTGGTGCCCCAGGAATGGTGGACCGACGAGACCATCATTGAGGAAGGCAAGGCCCTCTACGAAGGACAGGTCGATTCGGCCGTAGTCTGTTCCGCCTGCCACGGGGCCAACGGCAAGCCGGTCATGACCGGCGCTTCGGACTTTACCGACATTGACATGGTCGAGTCGATGGGTGAGGTGTACTGGTATTGGCGCATCGCTACTGGCGTGCCGGGCACAGCCATGACCCCGTGGGAGAGCAAGCTGACACGGGAACAGATAATGAAGCTAATGGTCTATCAAAACACCTTCGCCTATGACGGCGAGCCTACAGACCACGAGGAGATGTTCTATCCACCCAAGGCGCAACGATAACGTGAACCTTGAAACGTGATGCGTAATATCCTACCGGGTTTGATGTTGCTGTTGGCCGTCGCCT
>JBHHXF010000119.1:0-8991 GCA_046756905.1 Anaerolineae bacterium
GCGCGTATACCTGACGGTAACCGATCAGTTGGTAACATCCATCGAAATCCTGTCCCCGTACAACAAGCGACCGGGGGCGGGACTCGAAGAGTATCGCCGCAAACGCTCGCAACTCCTCTCATCGCCTGTCCATCTGGTCGAGATCGACTTGCTGCGTGGCGGCGAACGACCGGGCCGGGAGGTGAGCGAGCCTCCGCTGGATACCGATTACATCCTGCTGGTAAATCGCTACCGGGCCGGGGAGGAAGGGCGCATCTCCGAAATCTGGCCGGCGACGCTCAACGAGCCACTGCCGGGGCTGCCGGTTCCCCTGCTGCTGCCCGACCCCGACGCGGCGCTGGATATGACTGCGGCCGTCGCAGCCATCTATGCCCGCGCCGGCTACGACTGGCGCATCAACTACGAACAGCCCGTTCCTCCCCCCGAACTGCGACCTGAGATGACCACCTGGGTCGACCAGCACCTACCTGAAAAAGCTGCCGGCTGACAGCCACTACAGCGGAGTGGCTCCCCACCCATACACCCATCGAACTGCAAAAAGAAACGCGGTCAAAACTACCAGGCCGGCCAGGAACAGCCCGTCTGTCCGGCTAAAGTGCACATCCTGGTAGGTCGTGCGCCGGGGGCCGGCCCCCAGCCCTCGCGCAGCCAGGGCCATAGCCAGGTGGTCTGTGGTTCTCAGAGCGATAATAATCACCGCCACCAGCACCGGAAGATAGGACCGCAGGCGCGAGACAAAGCTGCCCTGGCCGACGATCCACCCCCGGGCCTGTTGAGCCTCCGTGACATTCACGTAAATCCCCTGGAACGTAGGAACATACCGCAGTGCAATGGCCAGCGTCAGCCCCCAGGTGTACGGCAGCCCCAGTTTCACCAGCCCCCGCACCAGCCTGGCCTGGTCTGTGGAGAAGAGGAGCACAAAGAACGCGAACGCCAGGGCATCCACCCGCAGAGCCGTGGCGAGACCGCGGAGCACGCTCTCAACCGTAATGCGAAAGCGCCAGATTTGCAGCAGCACCAGATGGCCATGGGGATCGAACAGGGGCCACAAAAGGAAGATCAGCACTGAGATAGGCAGCATCCGTTGCCACACCCAGCGCAGGCGAACCAACGGGACATGGGCCGACAGGATGATCCCGTGCACGGCGATCAGGTATACCAGCGGGAATGCCAGGTGCTGGAAGCTGAGCAGTAGCACGCTAGTCGTGACGACGAAGGCCAGTTTGGTGCGGGGGTCCAGGTTGTGGAGCCAGGATTGGCGGGGGACGAAGAGATCGAAGGCCACGTCTGGTGCTCCTCTACCCAACGGGATTGACAGCCTGCCGGCGCCCTGTGCGCAGACGCCGATAATCGGCCTCGAATTCTTCCACTGTCAGAGAGTCGCCGGCCAGTCCGCAGGGCGCCAGCCGGCGTGCCAGCGCGGTGATGGGTGGCGGCGCCAGACTGGACCGGCCCAACAACTCCTCATCACGCAACACCGGCCGGACCAACCCGTCGCCGATGATTCGGCCCTGGTGCATCACCACCACCCGCTGCGCGTATCGGGCCACCAGCTTCATGTCGTGAGTGATCAGAATGAGCGTGTGTCCTCGTCGATGCAGCTCCAACATGTGGCCCATCAGCCCCAGCGTGTGGCGGCGATCCAGTCCGGTAGTCGGCTCATCCAACACCACAACCTCCGGCCGCATGGCCCACACGGCCGCCACGGTAATCCGACGCCGCAAGCCGTAGCCGAGGATGGCCGGCGGAGCAGCCGCGTACGGCCCCAGTTCGAAAAGGGCCAGAGCTTCCGCCGTGCGTGCCTCGATCTCTGGTGAGGATAGTCCCAGGTTGCGAAGCCCAAACGCTAGTTCTTCCACCACGGTGGACGAGAAGATCTGGTGATCGGGACTCTGGAACACATAGCCCACCTGGCGGGCCAGCTCGCCGATAGATTGTCCGGCTGTGTCCTGGCCGGCTACGCGGACCTGGCCCCGCCGGGGCCGGAGCAGTCCGTTGAAATGCTTGACGAGGGTTGTCTTGCCCGACCCATTCTCGCCGATCAGTGCCACCCACTCGCCCCGGCCAATGGTCAGACTGACATCTTGCAGGGCCGGCGGGCCATCCTGGTACCAATAGTCCAGGTTATCGACCTGAACAGCCGGCAGATCACTCACCGTCCGCACATCCCAGGTCATCACGGAGTGCTTGATACGCCTCGGTTTCGGTGATGAACAGGAAACCGGCCCCCGTGCGCTGATTCAGCCGATGTGCCAGCTCGCTGACCTGGGGGACTGCCAGCCCCAGCCTGTGCAAACCTGCGACATCGGATAGAACGACCTGGGGCGATCCCTCTCGCACTATGCGGCCCTCGTCCAGCACGACGACCCGATCGGCGAAGGTTGCCACGACCTCTGGGTCCTGCTCCACCAGGACGACAGTCGTGCCCTCCAATCGCCTCAGTTCGGCCACAACCTCCAGTACCTCGACCCGGCCGGCCGGGTCGAGGCCGGCTGTAGGCTCGTCCAGAATCAGGATCGCCGGGCGCATGGCAAGTACGGCGGCGATGGCCAGACGTTTCTTCTGCCCACCCGAGAGCTGGTGTGGCGACCGGTTCCGCAGCTCAGTGAGACGTACCACGTCCAGCGCCCAGGCAACGCGTTCCGCCATGTCCGGGCGGGGAACGCCCTGACTCTCCAGTCCAAATGCAACCTCTTCCTCTACCGAAATGCTGAAGAGTTGAGCTTCGGGATCTTGAAACACCAGGCCAGCCACCTGGCTCAGCCCGGCCACCGGGTGCTGTCGCGTATCCAGGCCGGCCACCAATACCCGGCCCGAAAACTCGCCACCCGTGGCCTGAGGCACCAGACCGTTGAGCGCCAGGCAGAGGGTGGTCTTGCCGGCACTGGTGGGACCCATGACGGCCAGGCACTCGCCGGCCGGCACCTGAAGATCGACCCCTCGCAAGACAGCCGCCGGTTCGCCTTCGGGTTGCAGCGGCGGATAGGCGAAAGAGAGGTCCTCGATCAAAATGAGAGGTTGATCTCTCAAGGAATCCTCATGCACGTCAAACTATCGAATGTTCAGCGAACCCGTCTGGCCGGCGGTAGGGGCGAGGCAGGTCGGATTGATGGTCCATAGGAAAAACCAACCTACTCTCCGACCTGCCTCACCCCTACCATTATCATGAAATCTTATGCCATTCGGGAAATCGGAGGGTAGGCGCGGCGAACGGCCAGCACTAGCGGGATGCCCACAACCCCGCCGGCAACGTTCTGCAGAATGTTGAAAGGCCACTCGGTGAGCGCCTGGGGTGGCCCACCCCACACGGCCGGCACAGCATACTCACCGACGAAATATATACCCACCATGACGATGGTGCCGGCCGCCCAGGCCAGCAGCATCCGCGACAGTGGCTGGTTCTTGCCGAGATAGCCGGCTATCAGCCCTTCCAGACCATGGGCGAAGAAGGTCAGTATTGCGAACTGGCTGTAACCCAAACTTATGTCCGCCAGGGCTGCCCCTACGCCGCCGGCCACCAGACCAACCCATGGCCCGAAGGCGAAGGCAGCAAAGTAGATCGCCACATCGGAGAAGTTAAAGAAGCCGGTGCCAACTGGAATCACAATGAAGAGGGTGAAAACTGCCACAGCAGCAATCATCACGGCTGCAATTGCGATCCGCCGTGTACTCGTCAGAGTCTGCGTCGTATTCATTCTCTCACCTCCTTCTTCCCGTTCAGCGGGAAGCATAGCCCATCGCCATCTTGATCACACATTTGCTCAAATCACACTAACGGTTCGGCCACCTGCTCCAACTCTGGCACTTCCACAGCCCGTGCCTGTAGTGCCGCCACAGCCTGTCCCAGCCGGGCAATGCCTTCGCGAATTGGCGCCTCCCCCTGGGAAGAGAAATTCAGGCGCAGTGCGCCCTCGCCGCCGCTGCCGGGGAAGAAGATCTCTCCGGGGGCGAACACCACGCCGCGCCGGCCAGCCTCACTCAGCAGATCGCGTGACTTCAGCCCAGCCGGCAGCCGGCACCATAGGTTGAACCCTCCATCGGGCAAGCGAAACTCCAGCTCTCGACAGTGCCGGCGCAGCGCATCGACCATGGCCTGCAGCCGGCGAGGATAGATTTCGCGCACCTGCGCCAAGTGGGCGTCGAGATGATCGTCCTGGATAAAGACGGCTGTGGCCCATTGTGCCAGACTGTTGCCATAGAGATCGACGCGCTGCTTGATGAAAGATAGCCGTTCGATGACCGGGCGCGGTGCTGCCACCCACCCAAGCCGTAACCCCGGAAACATAATCTTCGAGAACGTGCTCAGATAGATGGTTCGGCCATGGCCGTCCAACACCCTGAGCGCTGCCGGCGGCGCTTCGTCGTAGTAGAGGGGACCGTATGGATCATCTTCGACAACCAGGACCCTGTGGCGGTTGGCCAGGTTCAGCAATCTCTGCCGCCGTTCCAGGCTCTGGGTTACTCCAGATGGATTCTGACAGGTGGGCAGCGTGTAGATAAACTTGGGCCGGTACCGTGTCAGCAGGCCTTGCAACACATCGAGGCGCAGTCCGTGTTCGTCCAGTGGAGCACCCAGCAGACGGGCGCCGGCTGCACCAAAGGTCTGGAGAGCGCCCAGATAAGTCGGCGCTTCAACGACGATCGCGTCGCCAGGCTCGATGAAAGCCCGGCTGATGAGGTCGAGACCCTGCTGCGAGCCAGTCACGATGAGGATTTCGTCTGGACCGACGCCGGCGGCCGGATCCATCAGCCCCTCGGCTATGGCGACACGCAGAAGCTCCAGCCCTTCGGTGCGACACGGCCCAAGCATCGCCGGGTCGTGCCGGCCCAGCAGGTCTTGCATGACCTGTGAAAAAGCTTTCGTCGGGTAGAGGTCGGGAGCCGGCACGCCGGCCGCCAGAGAGATGACGTTTTTGCGGGCGGCCATTGTTGCCAGATCGCCGAGCAGAGGATGGCGCAACCAGTGCGGCTGCCGGGCAAACAGTTCCTCCCACGGCGGGGCGGCCGGCCAGGCCGGTGCCCCATCGGCGTCGATGTCCATCCGGCGCACCACCGTCCCGCGCCCCACCCGTGCCTCTGCCAGCCCATCGGCGACCAACTCGCGATAAGCGTTGGTCACTGTGCCGCGATTCACTCCCAGCCGTTCCGCCAGTTTGCGCTCCGGCTGGAGCCGTGTCCCTTCGGGTACCGCGCCGGCCAGGATCATTTCGCGCAATTGATGCCTGATCTGGAGATAGAGCGGGACTTGACTTTTCCGGTCGAGTTGGATCAGTTGGACCATACCAATTGGCATTATAACAAAAAAAGGGGGAATGTCAAGAGCCAATTGGCTGATCACGAAATAATCCAATTGGGTGAAAGGCGCCGGTCACTTGCATAGTGACCGGCGCCTGATTGCGAGCGCCGCCGTGGTGAATTCGCTGCCATCGCCAAGGTATGCTATACTTATGCTGAGCTTTGTCCTGATGTGTCGAAAGGAGCGTACGATGCCATCCCCGTTCCCCGGCATGGATCCCTATCTCGAAGGCGACATGTGGCAGGAGTTCCATGAGACTCTGGCCGGCGCGATTCGTGCTGAGCTCATGCCACTGCTACAACCCAAATACGTGGCCTTGCTGGCAAAACGCTATGTGCTCGACCGCCCGGTGCTGGGCATTTTCGATATGCCGCCGCAGCGGACCTTCTACCCCGATGTCCACGTTGTTGCACCCGCAGGTCCTTTGGCTGCCGAGCCGGCTGGTGCTGGCGCCAACGTTGTCCTTGCCGAACCCCTGGTTGAGCTTCCCAGCCCGGTTCCTGAAGAGGTGCCGCTGCTCAGTGTGGAAATCCGCGATGTAGCGGAACGCCGGCTGGTAACGATCATCGAGATACTATCGCCGGTCAATAAGCACGGCGAAGGCGGGCGTGACTACGCCGAGCGACGCATGGACTTGCTGCAGACCAGCACACACCTGCTAGAGATTGACCTGCTGCGCCAGGGCACGCGCATCCAGTTGCTGGGCGAACCGCCCCCGGCCGCCTACTACATCTACCTCAGCCGGGTGCAGCGCCGGCCCTACACTCAGATCTGGCCAGTTGCACTGCGCGAACCCCTGCCGACTGTACCAGTGCCCCTTTTGCCCCCAGACGCCGATGTCCCCCTGAATTTGCAGGTCGCAGTCGAGGCCTGCTTCGATCTGGTAGGCTATGAACGCCTGCTGGATTACTCTAGTCCTCCACCTCCACCCGATCTAGCTGAGGGTGATGCCGCCTGGGTCGATGGAGTATTGCGCTCAGCCGGCCTCCGTACCTCCACCACCTGAACATTGCAAACGCTCAGAGGTTGCTCACTCTGCCCAATTGTGAATGATGTCCGGTAGTTCGCGAAACTCGCGGATGTCGACGTCGGCCTCCGGGGAAGCGACACAATCTCGAAAGCCGGCGTAGCGCACGGTGCGCAGGCCGGCTGCCCTGGCGCCGGCCACATCCGCCTCCGGGTCGTCGCCCACGTGCACCACCGCCTCGGGTTCTCTATCAATGTCGAGGTGATACAAAATGTGCCGGAATATCGCCGGCTCGGGCTTGTTGACGCCGACCTCGTCGGAGAACGCGAAGGCCTGGAAGTACATGAGCGCCCCACCAGCCCCCAGCACCTGGCGAATGACCCGACTCGAGGGGAAGTGGGCGTTGGCGACCAGTCCCAACTGGTAGTTGTGCTGCCGCAGGTGGCGCAGCACAGCCGGCGCTCCAGGGGCGTGAACCCACCGGATCTGGCCGGCCAGTTCGTCCAGCGCGCGCACCAGCCGGCCCTTGGCCTCCTCCGAGGGCCGGATATCCAGCCGTTCGCACATGGCGTCAACAGTGTCGCGCAGCGTCACCGCCGGCCCGACCAGGGCAGCAGGCGGCTGATACGCAGTGCGTACAGCGTCGATGGAGAAGGGGAAGCCGGCACGGGCCAGTGTGTTTCGGAGCACCGTGGGGCGCTGCTCACGGATCGTCCGTAGCTGCGCGGGGTCTCGCGGCACGTACAGGGTGGACCAGAAGTCGAAAGTGATGGCTCGAATGGTGGGCATGATCGCCCAAGTGTAGCGGGAAAGGGCAGTGACGTCAAAAGCAGCCTGGTGAATAGCTGCCATTCACGATGAAGGTGATGAAACCTCCAGAATCCGCCCCCTCATCCTGGGTGGTTATGGATAATTCGGCTACTGTTGAGGGCTATAACCAAAGTCTATCGTGATTGTGGCACACTTGAGATCGACGCCCCAGACCTGGGCGGTGATGGCCTGGTGGTCGGCCGGTGCTGCAGTGTGCAGGGAGTAAGTGCCAGCCGGCAGGTTGTCAAGTCCGTAGTGGCCACCCGAACCTGTGGTTGTGGTGCGAACGATCTGGCCGGCCGCGTCCTTCAGCGTCACTGTCACTCCGTCCAGAGGGAGATCATCTGCGTCACGCCGGCCATTCCCATTGGCATCCATCCAGGCATCTCCCACAATGCGACCCGCTTCGCACGAAAGAGGGGCACGTGATGGTTCCGTGCTGGTCGGTGCGACTTGGATTGGGGCCGGACTGCTCGTAATTATCAGTGGCGCTGCCGCAGACACAGCCGTTGGCGTGGCCGTAGCCGGCGGTAATGATGTCCACGTCGGGCTAGGTGAGGCTGTAGCCGTTGGCACTGACGTTGAGGTAGGGGCTGGTGGGGCTGTGGCTGTGGCTGTAGCTGTAGGCGCTGGTGTTGACGTCGCAGTACGTGAGGGCAATATCGCCACGAGTCGCGGCTCCGCCGGCGTTGCCGCCAGACCCTCAGGCTTTCTTTGCGCCCGTTGTGTGGCAGTGGACGTAGGTGATGCCGACGGGTGGACTGTAGCTGTGGCAACTATGGCCGGCGCCTGCTTTTCTGGAACAGTCGGCCGCTGAGGACCGTTGTTGAATCGGCCTCGCACTGCCCAGACCACACTCCCCAACAACAGGATTAGAGCGAGACCAACCAGCACCCCCATAGCGCGTTGCCTCATCAACCCCCGGAGGGCACCCGGGCCTGCCAACGGATCACGGACTCGCGCCAGCCAGCCCACAGGCTGCCGGCGACGCCGCACTTTCCGCGCCAGTTGCTGATACAGGTGTTGCTTAAATTCGGGAGACGGTTTAATCTGCTCGAACGTCTCCGTCAGCAACTCCTGTACGCTCTCGTTAATCTCTCCCATGGACTGTGTCACTGGACGTCATTTCGTGATCCAACTGGGTCCTAAAAGCATCGCGGGCCCTGGTCAGCAGGGATTCCACCGCTTTCTCGGTCTTGCCCACCAGCAGTGCAATTTCGGCAACCTTGAACCCCTCAAGGTACTTCAGGACCAACACCTCGCGGTAGTGTCTCGGTAGTGTCAGCAGCGCCTGCCAGACCTGATGCCGTAGGACCTGGCGTTCTACTACCTCTTCCACCGTCAACTGATCGGCGGTGATGTCAAGTTCGTCTCGCATTTCGTTTTCGGTTGTCAGAAGGGGGGTCTTGGCGTTGTTACGCCGTCGGCGGAGGGTGCTCGCTTTGCGCCACGCAATCCCACACAGCCAGACATACAGCCGGCTCTCGCCGCGAAATGATTTCAGATTGTCAATGGCTGCGATGAATGTCTCTTGCGTGACGTCTTCGGCATCCTGGCGATGCCCACCGACTTGGAGGTATACAAACCGATAGACCGCGTCGATGTAGCGGTTGTAGAAATCCGCCAGGGCGTTCTCGTCACCCGTGGCTATTTTTTTAAGCAGGGCAATTTCATCGGCACGTGCTGGCCGACTTGTGGACACAGAGTCAACAGCAGTTGAAGCGGGCATATTCGAGCAGGGAGTTAGTCAAATGCCACTATTACATATTAGTCTATTGAGCGACGCAAAATCCTTCGCTTTTCGTAGCTTGACAATGGCACATTCCGCGCCTGGCGAATGAATTCGCGGCAACCCTTCGACAAGCTCAGGACGTCGCCCTTGCGAAATCCGCCTACGCGGATTGAGTTTCAGTCGCCG